>CBDURK010000169.1:0-6679 GCA_965369645.1 uncultured bacterium
TATAACCCTCTCCCGGCCCGGAGCAGCAACGCCCGCACTGTATGCATTCAAAATGCAAACCACTGACATACCACGGAATTTTCTTCTTTTCCGACATCTTACCACTTAAGGACCGCGCCGGTGTCGGCGCTGGTAGCCATTGAGGCGTATTTTACAAGGCAGCCTTTGGTTATCCGCGGAGCGGGCGGTGTCCAGGCCTTTTTACGTTCGGCGGCTTCTATTCACCCCGGCGCCAAGTGCTCATAATCATATCACGCATTATAACCAGCAGACCTGGCCATTGCTCAGGAGAAAACGTTTTTATGGCCTTGATAATACGTTCATTGATTTTGAGACGATTTGGTCTGCGCAGAGCCACAATCAGCAAGCCGTGATGCTTCATGTCACGATAATGCGCGAAACCCCTGTCCGTTGTAATCAGCAATCGCTTTTCCTGACAGGCCTTACTCCAAAGAAGCTCATCCGACATACCTTCGTCAGACGTACCGCGGATATCAAGCACATTGTGGCCCATCTGCTGTAGCTGTTCAACACTCGCCAAAGGAATATTCTCATCTACAAGTATATCCATTTCTTATTCTTTATCCGCCTATAGGTGTAACCTGCTCCTCAGCCAGAGAGGCGGCGTAATCCAAGCAGGCTAAAATGTCATCACGTGTAAGAGAGGGATATTCTTTCAGAAGCTCTTCGATTGTTTCCCCATTTGCAAGCATATGGATAATTTGATGAACAGGTATGCGAGTACCTTTCACGCAGGCTTGTCCATGACAGATGTTCGCATCGATTATAATTCGTTCATTCATCGTATTTACTCCGTGGCGTAACTATCCACACCATTATAAACAAATCTATGCCGGGAATTCCAGTGAGAATTTCGCTTCCGGTTAAATTTACCACTTCAGGACCGCGCCGGTGTCGGCGCTGGTAGCCATTGAGGCGTATTTTGCAAGGCAGCCTTTCGTTATCCGCGGAGCGGGTGGCGTCCAGGCTTTTTTACGTTCGGCCAGCTCATCATCGGACAGCTTTACGGTTATCTTATTGCCGGGAATATCGATTTCGATTATGTCACCGTTTTTCAGTAATCCGATGGGCCCGCCTACGGCCGCTTCGGGGCTGATGTGCCCGATACAGGCGCCTCTTGTTCCCCCGCTGAAACGCCCGTCCGTAATAAGGGCAACGGATTCACCCAAACCAGCCCCCATAATATAACTCGTGGGGCTCAGCATTTCCTGCATACCCGGGCCGCCCTTCGGGCCCTCGCAGCGAATCACCACGACATCGCCTTCTTTTACTTTCCCGGCAAGGATACCGTCACAAGCCTCTTCCTGACTTTCGAAGATAACCGCAGGGCCGGTGTGCGCGAGCATCGCGGGGGCAACGCCGGCGGCCTTGACAACGCAGCCTTTGGGAGCAAGATTACCTTTTAGAATAACCAGCCCGCCTGTCTTAGAGTACGCATTATCGAGAGAGCGGATGACCTCGGCATCCTTAATTTCAGCATCAGCTATATTCTCTCCGAGTGTGGCTGTGGTTGTCGTCAGGCAATCCGTATTAAGGAGGTTCTCAAGCTTACTGATTTCTTTTAAGATAGCGCTTATACCGCCGGCGGCGTTGACGTCCTCCATGTGATATTTGCTCGATGGAGATACCTTGCAGATGTTGGGGCATTTGGCGGAGATTTCGTTTATGCGTTCGAGGTCGTATTTGATACCCGCTTCATTGGCCAGGGCCAGTGTGTGCAGGACGGTATTGGTCGAGCCGCCCATCGCCATATCCAGAACAAAGGCGTTGTCCAATGATTTTTCGGTGATTATATCCAGCGGTTTTATGTCTTTTTCGATAAGGGTGACAATCTGCTTGCCCGCAGCTTTATAAAGCTGCTGTCGTTTGGGGTCAATGGCCAGGATTGTTCCATTGCCGGGCAGCGCCATCCCGATTGCCTCACAAAGACAGTTCATCGAGTTGGCGGTAAACATTCCCGAGCAGCTTCCTTCGCCGGGACAGGCGGTTTCTTCAAGCTCTTTGAGCTGGCTTTCGTCAATTTTGCCGGCGTTTAACTCGGCAACGCCCTCGAATATGCCGATAAGGTCAATCGTTTTTCCATCTTTTGTTTTGCCGGCGGCCATAGGACCACCCGAAACGAAAATCGTCGGGATATTCAGTCTGACCGCGGCCATCAACATTCCGGGTATGATTTTGTCGCAGTTGGGGATACATATAAGACCGTCAAAACAATGCGCCCGTGCCATAGTCTCAACGGAATCGGCGATGATCTCACGTGAGGCTAAAGAATATTTCATTCCGGTATGACCCATAGCAATGCCGTCGCAGACCGCTATCGTATTAAATTCGAAAGGAGCACCGCCCGCCTCGCGAACAGCATCCTTAACAATTTTTGCCACTTTGTTGAGATGAATGTGGCCCGGCACTATTTCGCAGAAGCTGTTGACAACGCCGATGAACGGCTTGTCGATATCGCAGTCCTTAAGGCCGCAGGCGTGAAGCAGACCTCGGTGGGGGGCCCGCTGGAAACCCTTTTTGACTGTATCACTTTTCATAATCCAGTTTCTCCAAAAACAATTGACAAAGTAATTCAAAAACCAAAAGCTGGATTCTAACATCTACTTGACGGTAAATAAAGAAAAATCGTTGTCTTTGAATAGAGCAAATGTATAATCGGCTCTTGAATTTGCCACTAAATCAGATACTTAGAGCTTATCCGAATAACCGTCTCGTTATGAGGCCGAGCGAAAAGTTCGAGGCCAAGGCGGCAGGCCAAAAATGCTCGGAGGCGTTGTTTACTCAACGTCGAGAACGTTTTTGGCCGACAACGCAGGCATCGGGCTTTGCAGCCGGCCGCAATAGAGAGGGTTATTGGGATAGGCTCTTAAAGGAAGAATTCGTAATGAGACAAGTCAAAATCTGTGGTTTTGCCGCCATCGCAGTAATCTGCGTTCTACTTTTGGCGACCGGATGTGCCGACCAGGCCGAAGACACTATCCAGACCGAAGTTAAGCCGCAAGAACAAAAACCTACTGTACAACCGGCGTTGAAATCTGCCCCGGCTGACCGGATAACTTATAAAGTTACAACAGACAGAGAAAGGGGCGTTATTTGGGAAGGCCCTTTGAAAAACAAACCCAGGAGCTTCGTCGGCGGTCACAGCGGTAACAAAATCGAATTGACCTTCACCCGCCAAACACTCAGCGTTGACTCCGAAGGCAGCACCGTTGTAAAAATTACAATCAATACTCTGAAATATTTAGCCAAGATCAGAGATAAAATCGCTCTGGATTTCGACAGCTCCCGGGAAACAGACCTGGATAATCCTCTAAGTAAATTAATCGGGCAAAGCTATACGATAGAACTAACCGCCTCCGGTGAGGTCTCAAATATTATTGATGCAAACGACGCCCGGGCCGCCGTAGCAGGCAGCTCGATAAGCAATGCAAGAGCGACACAGTTGCTTTCCACACAGGAAATAACCGAACACCACAGCTTCCCGGCACTTCCGGCTGGCGATAATGGAAAATTACTCCCGGGCACAAGCTGGAGTAATATAAAGACCTTTTCTTTTGGCCCGATGGGCTCGAAATCATTCGAAAGAATTTTTGAAATAAAGGAAATCAGCGAGACAGACGGCCGGCAAATCGTCGTCGCTCAGATGAACGCTGTTCCTTCTGCGGCAAAAGCAAAAGAGCTCTACAAAGAACAATCGACAGGTGTATTTTCATCTATGTTCGATAACACTGAAACATATACCGGCAAGCTTTGGCTGGATTTAACTTCGGGGCAAATCGAAAAATATACCGAAGAATTCAAGTCCGACTGGGTTGCCGTGGACCCGCTGGCAACAAAACAAGAAACAGAGCCCGACATGCTGAGAATGACCGCGACTCGCATTCACCGCATTGAAAGAATCGATTAAAAAAGGATTGAAGTTGAAAACAGCACTGATAATACCGGCAATTATTATCATAAGCATCTCCGGAGGTTGCGATCCGGGGACCGGGATACGAAATTTATTCACCAAAAACAAAGAGCTCCTGACGGTGGATTGGCAGGATGGCCGGTCGCTGGAATATAAATTCGTCTCCACAAGAGAGATAACCATCGACTGGGACCCGACGGGAAGGCTAACCAAATCGGATAATAAGCCCCCCGATAAGTCCGTCGAGTTACTGGAAATGGTCGTAACATATACACCCATTAAAATAAATCCCTACGGCCTTACAACTATTGAGGCAGCGTGTAAATCAGTTAAAGTAACTCGAAGCAAAGGGTCACACAAAGACGCCGCCGAGTATCTTACCGGAAAGACTTATAAGTTCACAGTCGAGCCTACCGGCAAAATTGAAGACTATTCGCAATTGGACAAGCTGCTCAAAGAAGCCGGCAAAAAGGCGTTTATCACAAACGCAGGCGGCGGCAGAATCAAGCAGGCCGATATGATTGGAGACTTTATCGCAACGCAGTGGTTTATGTGGGATTCGGTTTCAAGTCTGGAAAACCCGTCCAAAGGAGTCGCGGTCGGGCAAACCTGGAAATCGAAGTTATCGATACCATCTCCTATGGTCATGCGAAAGGCAAGAGAGGTCACTTATAAACTTGACGAAATCCGCCCGAACGAAAATGGCCGATTGGCCGTGATAAGCAGCTCTTATAAGTTAGCCGATTCGGTCCCCACGAGCTGGCCGATACCCTATTCCGGCAGCTTCCAGATGAAAGGAACGTTCGGCTTCCTAAGCGGCTATAAGCTTCTCGGTTTACAAGGCGATGGATATGAGCTTTTCAACATCGAGACCGGACAAACAGAGCAATACAATCAGCAGTACCAAATGGAGATGGAATCCTCTATACCAATGGGCATCGACGTAAAACCGAAAATAACAATAAAGCAAAATTTAACAATGAAACTTCTCAAATAGAGTTTATGGAGGTAAGCAGATTGGAACGTGAAATTTTGTGGGCGCCGTGGCGAATCAACTATGTGCAGGGACTGGACAAAAAATGTGATTGCTTTATCTGCCATTACCTGGAAAACTCGCAGGACGACGACAAAAACCTGGTGCTCTGGCGAACAGAAAAAAGTATCGTAATACTGAACCGGTTTCCCTATAACAACGGCCATTTACTGATAGCACCGACCCGACACATCGGCGAGCTTTCGAAGGCGAACGATGATGAGCTGCTGGATATGTTCAAGCTGATTAGAGCATCACAAAAAGCCCTCTCGCTGGCGATAAAACCGCACGGCTTTAACGTCGGTATGAATTTCGGCAGATGCAGCGGAGCCGGACTGCCCGAGCATTTTCACATCCACGTCGTACCGCGCTGGGATGGAGACACGAACTTTATGAACGTCTGCAGTGATACAGATATTATCAGCCAGAGCCTGATCGAGCTTCTTGAATTATTAAAACAGGTAAGTAACGAACATAATCTGCCCGGCCTGTAATGTCAGAAATCGTTATAAGCTTGCATGAAACTGTGTAGGGGGTCGATACCTCATTGCTGTTGCTCACTTTTATGAGCCATACTTCTTTGACTGCCTAAAGGATTCTCTCTCATATCGAATCCCTTCAACAATCCCCCCTAACAATAACTTTATCAAACGGTCAAGCTCAGTTCCATCCTCATAATCAGCCTGAGCAATAAAATTCACTCTTTCGGCTTTCAGTAACTCTTTGCATATTTGCTTACCCTGAGAACTGTAAGGCTTATAAACGGCGATAGCAGAGCCGCCATTTTTTCTAATCACCGTCATACACGGAACATCTGTCAGCCCATCGCCGATATACAGGATATTCTGAAAAGGTATGGGCCTCAGATGCATTGGCATATGAAGATTAATATTTTCATTCAAATTCTCTTTCCCTTTATTAATTCTGAAAATGAACTGAGTCTTTACCGTGTCGTTCACTACTACATTTGGGAAAGTTGCCGCTCCATACTCGTTGTAATAATATTCCGAAGCAAACACTTTATAAAAATACCCGGCGATACTCGTTCCTGAGATTATCTCCTTCAAGCCCGCTGAAATTATGTAATGCCTGACTTCAATACCGCTGCCAAATTGCTTTTTAATATAGTCATTTATCCGCTTGAAATAAGTTTCAACACCCGGAAAATAATTGATATTTTTCGCCAATTCTTTTAGCATCGGTGCAGTAACTGGAAAACGCCTGGATTGGGATTCTTCAAGCATCAAACGCATATAGGTTACGATTGCTTCCCCATTCGTCCGCGCAGACTCCTGGTTTACCTGCTCCCAAAACTTCTTTCCGTCCCTAATACCGATTTCCGGCAAAACCGTGTATTCCTGCATCGGCTGGGGAGTCAGCGTTCCGTCAAAATCATAAACGATTGCGATAACATTATGCTTAAATTCTTTACTCACACTGACCTCATCAAATTCCTCTTGTAGATCTATAAGAAATGAATACTACCCATTTGTGAGCAGGTTTGTCAAATACCGTTTTTCAAAAACCGCTTCTTTCCGAAACACTCGCCGAAACACCGAATATAGAAATCAGAGTTGCTTTAATAGTCTTTGACTAATTTCCGTCTTTTCGTTACCCTTTTTGTCTTATGAAAAGAATGCTTACATCATGTTTCGGTCTCGGCCGGCTGCCGGTCGCCCCGGGTACATGGGGTTCGCTGCCGGTGGCGATTATTT
>CBDURK010000170.1:0-6675 GCA_965369645.1 uncultured bacterium
GCCTGCTGGTCGCAGGCGAATGTGGCTACGGGTTTCACCGATTATAGAATCGAACAATTGGCCAAAGAACAGACATTTGTACGAGTGCTCTATGACGACGAGAACCTCTACATAGCCTTTGAGTGTATGGAACCGGACCCTAATAGTATAGTGGGCGTTGAACGAAAATACGACCAGTCCCTTCGAGAGGAAGACTCTGTAGCTGTTCGGCTTGACACCTTTCACGACCAGCGCTGCTGCTATGTCTTTGCCGTAAATACCCTTGGAACACGATACGACGCACGAATGGGGCTTTTCGATTATTATGAGGATGACACCTGGGGCTGCGACTGGACGGCCGCCTGTACAGTCGAGAAAGACCGCTGGTTTGCGGAAATATCTATCCCGATTAGCAATATGCTCTTTGAACAAAAAGACGCGCTTACCTGGGGTCTTAATTTCTATCGACGAGAAAAAGCCAAATCGGAAAGCAGTTATTGGTGCTATCGAAACAGCCGGGCACGCTATCCGAATGAATTCGGCCATTTGACAAATCTGGACCTCGCGAAAGTCAAACTCAAGCAGAAACCTTCTTACGAAACCTATTTCAGCACTACATCAGACCTAACAAGATTCAGTAACAAACTATCCACCGGCCTTGACATGTCCTTGAGGTTAAATTCAGAGTTAACCAGCGCATTCACCGTCAATCCCGACTTCGGCCAGGTCGAGGCCGACCCCGATACTATTGAGCTCAGAGACACTGAGCGATTTCTTAGAGAGAAACGCCCTTTCTTCCGTGAAGGCAATGAACTGTTCGGTTCGCCCCTGAATATCTATTACAGCCGGCGTTTCATGGATATAGAGGCCGGAGCTAAAATGACCGGGCAGGGCAAAAATTGGGCACTCGGGATACTGGATGTTCAGGGTGAAATTGAGCGGGAGGACAAAGAACTCACTGGAAATTATCATGTCGGCAGGTACATCCACAACATAGGGGAAAACTCCCATATCGGCGGAATCTGGGCCAACTCCAACCGCTCGGATGGCGGGAATATAACAGGCGGTATCGATGCGCGTTTGTTTTTTGACAGCGTAACTTCGTTCACCGCTCAGTTTTTAGGGTTGAGAGATTCCAAGGGAATCGAAACAGATGGTATTACCGACCACGATGCTTACGGTTTGCTTACCGCTCTCAGTGGAGGAACCAGACCTATCTACTGGCGACTGGACTACCGTGATATTACACGTGGTTTTCGCCCTGACCTCGGTTATATACCAAGACGCGATATTCGCGGACCAGGTTCTCACATACGGTATAGAGAATATTATGATCAGGGGACTTTCAAATCGATTGGTGCAATTTCAGACGTTAGGATTTATGAAAACAATGACCACGATACTACACTGCGCGATTTCTTAGAGGGAGTTGGAGTTGGTTTTCGAAATGAAATCGAAATCTGGTACATACGCAGTGATAGTTATCATGCCCCATATCAGAACTGGTACAACCGCCTCAGAGTCGAATATAATGAGGACGTGGATGTTTGGGATTCTATCACCGCCAGCGTTGCAAAAGGAGTATATGAAGAGGACCCTTATAAAGAATATTCCCTGGAAAAACCTTTTAAGGTTACCGAGCGCCTCGTATCAACTTTTGAGGGCAACTACCGCGTACAAGAAGAAAGCGGTAATTCGGATATCTGGCTTTGGCGTTCGGTTACACAATACACTTTTCCATGGAACGGAAGAATAAAGTTTACCGCGGAACAAACTTCAGAGGACCGGCATAATATTACTATGCTCTTCTCATGGCCGATGAAGGATGATACCGACCTTTACTTCCTGCTTAATGATTATGAAGATAACGGCGACGATGTTCGCGCTGCGTTCTTAAAAATAGTGTACCGTTTCTAAATCTTCTGGAGGATATGACATGTATAATCAAAAAATATTATCACGACGCGATTTTATGAAGATAACGGCTCTGGCAACCGCAGGTGCGGCTTCTGTTATCCGCAGCAGGCCGGCATTGGCTCAGGATATGGGCCAGCGGCCAACGCAGGCTGATGCAGTTACTGTACTAAATCCGCAGAACCGGGTACCACTGAGTTTCATTATCGACGACTCAACCTGCCTTGTGAATATGGCTCACTTCGGCATACCACACTTCGCGACGGCCATGCCCGACAAATACAAACAGGACTGGCGAAGCCTGCCGCGTGAGATACCCGATTCTTTCGTGCGCAAGTTCGGCCAGTGGTGCCATGAGCACAAAGTTAAGGGCAAATACAGCATCGTCCCATACCCGGCCTGCGTCGGATGGATGGACCGCTGCCTTCCCGGATGGACACAAAAAGAACTGGACGACAGCCTTAAGCTTGTCCGCGAATTAATGTTACCCGACTGGGACATTCATCCGGAGATGATCAGTCACACCTGGGTCATCAATACAAAGACCGGCAGACCATATCCCGAACAAACCAGCTACTACATAGAAAACAACGGCTGGAGCCAGGACAAATCGGCCGACCAATTGGCAGATTATATGGCCTACGCCCTGCGAATCCTCAAAAACGTCGGCCTGCCGTGCGAAGGTATCACAACGCCCGGCGGATTCGGCGGCCTGAACCGCGTCAATCTTGCAAAGGCAACGTTCCAGTCGTGCCGTGACGTATTCAACGCCGAGATTCCACACTACTTCCGCGACCTCTTCACTGACGAACGCAGTGTTGCTCCTCTTGTTCAATACGCATCCGGTCTTGAAAGCGACGACCCGAAATGCGTTGTATCTATCATCGGCTGCACGGGCGACTGGTTCGGCGGCTGGGACGGATTAAAACCCGGCTCGGTCGATAGATTTATTACAGAAGACTTAAAGGGCGGCCGGCTTCCGCAGGTTATCGACAAAGGCGAGCCGGCAATACTTGTCTGCCACTGGCCGGGAATATATTTCAACGGCGAGGAAATAGGCTTTAATATCTTCAAAGAAGTTGTTCGCCGAATCCACAGCCGGTATGACAATCTGATCTGGATGAAGAATAGCGAGATTGCTCGATATTGGGCTGCTAAGGAACTTACAAAGATCGAAAAGCAGGGCGGTCGTATCACTTTCAATGCCCCGTTTGCTACAACAAGGTTTACTGTGCGAACCAGAACAAGCTCAAGAAAACCTCCTAAACTGATTGCCGGCAGAAAACCCCTCCAACTTAGTCGTGTAAATAGGCCGCTGCAATTGCAAAGCCAGAGATGGCACGCGGATGGACGGGACGTTACGGTTTGTTTTGACCTGCCTAAAGGCAAATCCACCTTAGATGTTTGATGAGCAAAAAATGCTTTTAGCTATGTCTGGCCACCCATGCATGATCTTAGCCATAATTCGAACCGAAAAAAGCTTGACCGCAGTGGGCATAAATGGTATCCTTACATAGTGGAAATATATGAATTATTCCTTTGCTTTTTCGAAGGAGGGCAATTATGGGCAGCTTAATTACAGGCTTTTTACAGTCAGCACCCCATAAAAGCATCAAAGTAACACAACTGCTTCTTTTATATTTTGCTGTGTGCCTTTTTGCCTGGCCGGCACAGGCAAAATATGAAAGCGGCACGGGAAGTGCCAGTAACCCATATTTGATTTATACAGCCGAACAGATGAATGAGATTGGCGCAAACTCCGGCGACTGGAATAAGCAGTTTAAGCTTATGGCCAATATCAACATGGACGACATAGCCGGGACGGACTTCAATATTATCGAGACCTTCAACGGCATTTTCGACGGCAACAACTGTACAATTTCCAACCTGAGCATATCTTCGGCACTGGCGGAAAATACAGGGCTTTTCGGTACGTTCGGTGGTGAAATCAACAATTTGGGATTAATCAAACCCAATATCATATCACAGGGAAGAAATGTCGGCGCACTGATAGGCTTCGTGAATCATGGTATTATCACAAACTGCTATGCCAGAGGAGTCGTCGTGTCAGGCAGTAACAACATTGGCGGCCTGATTGGCTTAAACACCGGCAGAGTCACTTTGTGCTGGTCATCCGGCAGCGTATCGGGCGATTCATACATCGGAGGATTAACCGGATTAACCGACGACGGGACAGTCAAACAATGCTACTCAAGGGCCAATGTAATCGGATATAGAAATGTCGGCGGGCTGGTGGGTAAGACAACAAACGAATCCAGCGAAGTTATGAACTGCTATGCCGCCGGTGCTGTTGATGCGGACAGATATGTGGGCGGGCTCGTAGGGCAGGTCGAACAAGGCAGAGTTTACAAGTGTTACTCATCAGGCAGCGTTTTAGGCAGGCAGGACGTTGGGGGCCTTACGGGATTCATCAGGGTATTGGGAAATGTGTCACGTTCTTTCTGGGACACCCAAACAAGCGGCCAGCCAACCAGTGCCGGCGGAACAGGCAAAACGACCGCCCAGATGAAACAGATGAACACTTTTTTATCCGCTGGCTGGGACTTCTGGACCATGTGGACAATCTGTGAGGATATTGGCTATCCAGCCTTGCTGCGACTGATTCCCGTTGGGGACCTCGACTGCCCGGATGGCGTTAATTTTATCGATTTTGCACTTTTCGCCAGTCAATGGGGAAGAGACAACTGTAATCCTTCAAATGGTAATTGCCAAGGAGCAGATATCAACCAGTCCGGTATCGTGGATTTTCGGGACCTTGAAATCTTCACTCAACACTGGCTCGAAGGTCTTGACTGAAATTACGAGCGTAAATCCAAATGTCAAATTGCTCTTCGGCAAAGATATTCGGGAGAAATTAAAGCCCGCATACGTTTTTTTCTTGCCTTTTTATTCGCTTGAGGTAGATTTTACATCAAGTTAAAAATTTGGAGAATTTTAGAATGATAGGCAAAAAGATAAGACTCGAAAGAATCATCGACCGTAATTCCGGCAGGACCGTAATTATACCGATGGACCACGGGGTTACCGTAGGGCCGATTGAAGGCCTTACGGACATGCGGAAAGCCATAAGCAATGTCGTATCCGGTGGCGCCAACGCCATACTGATGCACAAAGGAGTTGTTCGGGCTGGTCACAGAGGTGCCGGTAAAGACGTCGGACTGATTATTCATCTTTCCGGGGGAACGTCGCTTAGTCCCGACCCGAACGCTAAGGAGCTGGTGTGCAGCGTCGAAGAGGCAATCAAGCTCGGCGCCGATGCCGTCTCAGTCCATATCAATCTCGGCGCTGAGACCGACAAAGAAATGCTGCGCCAGTTGGGACACATCAGCGAACGCTGTACGTTCTGGCAGATGCCGCTGGTGGCGATGATGTACTCCCGCGGTCCGAAAATCAAAGATGAATACGACGTAAATAATGTAAAGCACGCCGCTCGGGTAGGGGCCGAACTCGGCGCTGATATCGTTAAGGTGGTCTATACCGGCAGCGTGGAGAGTTTCAAAGATGTAGTCAATGGCTGTCCCGTTCCGGTGGTAATAGCAGGCGGGCCCAAAATGAACAGCGACGAGGATATTTTCAAAATGGTTGAAGGCGCTTTGGCAGCCGGTGCTGCGGGCGTCTCGATAGGCCGAAATGCTTTCCAGCATAAAAGCCCGGCCAAGATGGTACAGGTCCTGAGCAAAATGGTACACAAAAATGCCTCCGTTGAAGAGGCAATTGCAGAACTGCAAAATTAAAATCAGCAGTAGGGGGGGGAGTGTCTTGAATACGGTTATAAATGACTCTATGAAAAAATAAGTTAGAGAGGTGAACTATGTCAGAAAGTTTAGACCGCCGCGGTTTTCTAAAGAAATCCGTTATCGCGTCCGCTGGTGCATCATTTAGTTTAAGTCTTAATAAAAAAACTGTATCAGCAAATGAATCAGTTGTGCCGGGGCTGGATGTATCCAATAATACTTTACCAATGGGCAGGATTGGTAAAGTGAAATTCAGCAGGTTAATCGCCGGGGGCAATCCCTTCAGCGGCTGGTCGCACAGTAGAGACTTAAAATATATCTCCGAATTATTCAAGGCTTACAGCACTAATGAAAAGATTTTTCAGACACTTCAAATGTACGAAGAGAACGGAATAAATACGATCCTGGCAGGGGGCGTCAAGGTACTCGATAAATACTGGAACGAAAGAGGCGGGAAAATTCAATGGATTGCTCAGACGCACCCGAAAGCGAGCGATCTGACAACTAATATCAAAAGGGCGATTGATAATGGAGCTGTCGCCGCTTATGTGCAGGGCGGTATCGGAGATAAATGGGTCAAAAACGGCCGTGTTGACCTCCTCGCAAAAACCGTTGAGTTTATCAAGCAAAACGGGATTCCAGCCGGCATTGGCGCTCATTCGATTGAAGTGCCGATTGCATGTGAAAAGGCCGGCGTAGAAGCTGATTTTTATATGAAAACTTTGCACAGTGGGGATTACTGGTCCGTTACACCGAAAGAAGACCGAATCGAATGGAATGTCGATAGTTTCGGTGCCGACGACCATGATAATATCTGGGCACTCGACCCGGAACGAACTATCGAATTTATGAAAACGGTGGACAAACCCTGGATAGCCTTTAAGACTTTAGCCGCGGGAGCCATCCATCCGAGTGAGGGTTTCAAGTATGCTTTTGACAACGGGGCCGATTTTATTTGTGCCGGTATGTTCGACTTTCAGATCACAGAGGATGTAATTATCGCAAAAGATGTGCTCTCAAAAGCAAA
>CBDURK010000171.1:0-6639 GCA_965369645.1 uncultured bacterium
GGTCGAAGAATGAAGTTATAGTGTTTTGGAAATCTGAGTCAAGACCTTTGCAGGGTACAATCAATACAGCTCCCAGCGCCTGCCATAAACGCTTTTTTTGATATTTTGCCTGCGCGTAGCGATAATTATTATATGTCTGGAGTAAGAAGAGTAATTGTGAGAGAATTGCCCCAATCGCTATATAGTAGTACCAATCCATTCTTGTCTCTTATAGCATCTCTTATGATCGAGCTGAGCTTTACGATATTGAAGCCAGCGGAACTATGGAATCAATTAGCTGCTCAATAGTGTACGATTTTGTCAGGTCGATTGAAAGCAGGCAGCCGTGATTATGGTTCGAGGCGATAATTATCAAGTTGTCACCTGCTTGAGTCCATCCTTTTTCTTGCGGTTGGTGGCCGAGGATGAAGAAGTCAATTTCAAACATCCCGGCCAGTTTATCAAGTGTGTTCTGACTGTGTTTTCTTCCCCATGTTAACAGATAAGCGGAACCTGGTCTGACCACATCGTTAATTTTTAGCTGTCTTTCCAGAGTTTTCGGGTCGAATTTATCAAGGGAACGATCGCTTGGGAGCGAGTGCGACATCCATATTCTATTATCACATCTGATGGCTAAAGGTTGTGAGAATAGAAATTGTCTAATCGCTAATTCGACGTCATCGCTGGCCTGCTTGAATTCCCGCTCTATTGCCTGACGCATAGCGCGGTTCATTTCTTTGCCGTCTTTCATCACTTCGCTGTTGTTTATAAAAGCAGTGTCGTGATTTCCCATAATCATATGGACCTGGTCCGGAAAGTTCAATTTGTAACGAATAACGTCAAACAATAATTTATATGATAAACAGCCGCCCTGCGAATCTTCAGGACCTCCATGTATAATCTCCTGGAGGATTATATGCCTATCAGGGTTGTTGGACAAGTCTGCAAAAGTAACTATCCTTTCAAAGTTTCGCAGATGTCCGTGAATATCGCCGGTTATAATCAGGTTGCCTTCGGCTGGCAAATGAACCACATTGCCGCGTCGAAATTTATCTGTATTGAGAATTTCAATACCTTTGTTAAGTAAGTCAATTATTGTTTTAGGCATGATTATTTGAGGCGTTTTTGTTATTTTTTATTTTGCCGCCGAATATGCTGTGTACCATCAGGTCCAGCCTTGACATAACCATCATCATATTACGTGGACGCTGAGCGAGGTCGTCTTCGATACAATCCATGACAAGTTTTGAGATTCCCACAGGCAACTGCTTTTTAATCTCATGTGGTGCTCGTCGCGGCTCTATGATGGGTAAGCCGAATTTGTTTTTTTTGGGTATCATGGTCGGGGCGTGCTTTCCAGTAAGCGCCCAGTACATCGTTGCTCCCAGGTTAAAGATGTCGGTTTTGGGGCCGAGTGGTTTGCGCTTCACCTGCTCAGGCGCAATATAATCCGGTGTGCCTTGAATTCTCGGCTTTACCGTTCCGATTTTACAACTCTGACCGAGATCTATGATTTTGATAGAGCCGGCCTTGTTTATCAGAATATTGTTGGGTTTTATGTCGCAGTGAACGAAGCCATGCTGATGCATAGCATTAAGGCCGCTTGCTACCATCCTGAAAACCAGCAGCACATCGCCTAAACCCAAGGTGGAACAATCTTCGAGGTTCTTGCCCTCAAAGTATTCCATAGCAAGGAGCATCTCTTTTACCCTGAACATACTGCGCATTTTTCTTAGTTCGAAACACTTGCGGACATAGGGATGGTCTATTCGGTGGGCTACTTTATGTTCGGTAAAGACCTGCTCGAATATCCTTGAATCTTCCGGTCTTTCGAAAGTGACTCGTTTGAGAGCAACCTTTGTGCCGTCTTCATCGTCGGTAGCCAGATAGATTGTGCTGCGCGCACCGGTGCCGATGCGTTTTATGATGCTATAACCGCCGAAGTCGAGTATATCTTTACCCATATTATTATATGATAACCTAAAATATAAGGAACCACCCAGTTATTGTAAGATGCGCTAAATGGGCCTTATGTTCGGTCAAATTGGCAATTTAGCTGTAGAACTGCTCCTGATATCGGACGTAAAACAGCCCCAAAATATTACATTGTTCCTCTGAAATTAACAAAAAAACTAATTAAAATCATCTTTTATATCGTACAATAAACCAACCTACTTGAGTTTAGCAAAGGCGGAAGTATACAATAGAATTGGCTTTTTATCCAGTTAATAGGTCAATTTTTCAAAATATCAGGCCAAAAAAATAGGCCTTGCAAATGTGACATTCGGCAGACTCTGGTTTAAGATTGATAAACACCCTGCTCCAGAAGCTCCGCCCAATACGTTAACAGGTATTAGCCGGTTGCTATATTACCATGATGTTTCATTATTCGGATAGGCTCTAAAGTAAGGTCATTTGGTCCGAATATGGTTGGCAATATATCAGGATTTGTTGGACTACACTGTCACAATTCATTATAATTTGCAGAAAGTTTCCCTCAGAATGTGACTGAGGACGTGCTAACGTAAAAAAAAACGATGTTTTTGACATAAATTTAACGAAGGAGGTTTAGATGTTATCAAAAGATAAGAGCTTGCTTTCGAGGCGTAGCGTGCTTGCAGGAAGCATGGCAGCGGCGGCTGTATTAGCATCAGGAGCAAATGTGGCAGCCGGGAATCAGAGGAGACAGGCAAGGACAAACAGAAGGAGTCGAGTTCCAATCGGGCTTCAGCTCTATTCGGTGCGCAAAGAATGCGAACGTGACCTGCCCGGTGTAATAGCCGCTGTGGCTAAGATGGGCTATAAGGGCGTTGAATTTGCCGGATATTACAACCGTAGTGCCAAAGAGCTGTGCAAAATGCTCGACGACAATGGGCTTAAGTGTTGTGGTACCCATACCGGCCTCGATACGCTGCTTGGAGACAATCTGGCCCGTACGATAGAGTTCAATAAAACATTGGGAAACAAGTACCTTGTCGTCCCCGGTATGCCCGGTAAGTATCGCGAATCGCACCAGGCCTGGCTCAATACGGCCAAGCTCTTCAACGAGCTGGCCGAGAAAGTCAAGCCGCACGGCATGCTCGTCGGTTACCACAATCACAGTGTCGAATTCAAAGCAATGAATGGCGAGCTTCCCTGGGATACTTTCTACGGCAACACTAAGAAGGAAGTCATCATGCAGCTTGACGTGGGCAATGCGATTGGAGGCGGCGTGGACCCGCTGCCCTATCTCTATAAATATCCGGAGCGGGCGATCACCGTGCACGTCAAAGAGCATAGCAAGTCCAATCCCAAAGCACTTGTTGGCGATGGTGATGTAAACTGGAAGGCATTCTTCGCCCTGTGCAAAGCGGTAGGCTCGACCGAGTGGTTTATTGTCGAATATGAAAGTGATGCTTATCCGCCGCTCGAATCCGTCGAGAGGTGTCTGAAAAACCTTCGCAGGCTAAGGCTGGTATAGGAGTTTTGGCTACAATGCAATGGAGAAGCCGTGTCCTTTGAGTTTGAAATTCAACTGTAACAAAACGCTTTGTAAAAGAGCTTGGCACTAAGCAGTCGCTGTTCTGTTTCCTTATTAAGCCAAAGCTCTTGTCGTATATTACTGAAAGGATAATCTGTTGCACTATCAATTGGAAATTCCACCACGAGTAATCATTGGAGCCGATGTTCGTACCAGCGTTGGCCAAGAGGCCCTGAATCTTGGGTGGTCGCGTGTCTTAGTGGTGTCTGATCCATTTCATGAGAAAACGGAACGTACGAGCGAAATTGCCGAATTGCTTAGCAAGGCTGGCCTGGAAGTCTCTGTCTATTCCGGTGTCACCGGCGAGCCCGATACTGAAATGGTTACATGCGGCTTGCAGCAATTTAAGGCTGACAAATGTGACGGTATTGTTGCGCTTGGCGGCGGCAGTGTTATCGATACAGCTAAGACCATATCGGTATTGGCTGTGAATGATGGCACTGTTCAGCAGTACATGGGAACTGACACAGTTCCTAAGCCAGGCGTTGGAGTGATTGCACTGCCGACAACTTCGGGTACCGGGTCTGAGGCAACCAGGGTGGTCGTTATTGCGGACTCACTGAGCAACCTCAAGATGTCCGGCCGGAGTAAGGCGTATGTTCCAGGTGTAGCTATCCTTGATTATAAGTTGACTATGAGCATGCCGAAGCCTTTAACGGCGGCTTCCGGTATCGATGCATTAACTCATGCGATAGAAGCCTATGTTTCAAAACAAGCCAATGATTTCACCGATCTGCTCGCCTTGAGTGCAGTGAGACTTATCCGGAACTCAATAAGACAGGCCTGGCACGATAGTTCTGATGAAGAAGCCCGGCAGAATATGCTGATGGGATCGTTTCAGGCAGGAATTGCTTTCTCTAACTCCTCAGTCGGCCTGGTGCATAGTATGAGTGAGCCGCTCGGCGCCTGCTTTCACGTTCCGCATGGCCTTAGTAATGCCATGCTACTGCCGGCTGTTACAAAGTTCTCCATTACCGGGGCTCCTTCTCGATATGCGGAGATAGCTTGTTGTATGGACCTTGCCAATAGTTCTATGGCTGATGAAAAATGTTGTAAAATGCTGATTGATGGATTGCTCCAGCTCAATCGAGAGCTTGAGATTTCTTCACCAAAGTCTTTTGGTATCGAAAAGGTCTGCTATGAGGAGCACATTGAAAAGATGGCAAAAGATGCAACGGCAGCGGGTAGTACCGGTAATAATCCAGTAATACCGACTATTGACCAAATCAAAGAGATTTACTGTGAGACTTATGATGCCTTATAGGATGAGCTAATGAGAGTAATTATATCACAGATAGTTCCGTATTTCATTATCTGTCTTTTGAGCATTACATCTGTTAATTGCACCGGCCCGAAGCGAAAGAGCATAAAGGAACTGTCACCGCCTAAGCATGGGGATATCTATGTCGTGGCGCACCGCGGTGCTCATATTGGCATTCCTGAGAACACGCTCGCCGCCTATGAAGCGGCCATAGCGATGGGAGTAGATTTTGTCGAGGTTGATCTGCGGACGACGCGGGATGGTCATATTGTGAGCATCCATAATAAGGATATTGATTCCTACGTTACAAATGGGGAGCAGGGATTGGTCTCAGAGATGACTCTTGAGCAGCTAAAGCAATTGGACATAGGCAGTAGGATCAGTCCTCACTGGAGCAACGAGAGGATTCCTGCATTTGAAGAGATTCTCGGCCTCTGTAAAGGCAGGGTGGGTATCTATCTGGACTTGAAGGATGCTTCAGTCGAAAAGCTGGTTTATGTCGTGAAGAAATGGGATATGGCGGGGCAGGTCTTGTGGTATGCCGATTTCGACGAACTTGAGCGGGTTGCGGAGTTGTGCCCAGAGTGCATTCTGATGCCAGACCCGGGGCCTGAAGAGAACTTGCCGAAGGTCATTGAGCGTTTTCAACCTTCAATTATTGCTGCTGTGTGGCGTTATTATTCACAGAGTTTTGCCGCGAAATGCCATCGGGCAGGCGCAATTGTTATCGTGGATGAAAGTGCCCCAACCTGTTGGGAGGATGCTCTCGAATGGGATAGCGACGGCATTCAAACCGACCATCCTGTACAACTGATCGCTTTCCTGAAACTTCCCGAGTAAGACTCGAACCTACGAGAATGATTCTGCAAGTCGTTGATAATAAGGCACTTACGAAAATCATAAATCTTGTCTTGTCCATCAGCTTGGACAAAACCTTGTAGAAATACCATGAATTTTCCGAGTCCATTAATAAGGGCAAAATTGGAGTTTTTAGAGTCCATAAAAAGGGATAAAAAACGGAATTTTATTGACAGGTTATGCATTTTATAGTATTATAAGTACCTATTAAAAAAGAAGTAACACGCACAGCATCATTAACCAGCGAAGAACGAGGGGTATTAGGATAGTTCTTTCAGCGTTTTATTTTTGCTTATTATAGTGTTCGTGCATTTTTTGATTGAGGAAGGTAGATGAAACGAAAAATTAAGCCTGTTCTCCACCTTGAGCACCTTGAGCCAAGGCTCCTGTTAAATGCGGTTCCTTATATACAGGACTTCAGCCTGGGCAAACCCGATGCCGCCGCTGGCTGGGACTATTACTCAGACAACGAGGGGCGGATTGAGGTCGTTAGCGGCAGGTTGCAAATGGATGATACGGCTGGCAACAACACCTACTCTTCAAATGAGGCGATTTTGCATGTGGACCTAACCGGTAAGGCCGATGTAACGCTGACGCTGGACCACTGGAACCTGACAGATGAGAACGATGCCCTTCCCGATAGCTTTGTGGGCCGATTTAAAGGCGATGGAATAGCCTTGAGCGTCGATGGTCTGAACTGGATGAAAATAACCGATCTGACCAGCAATTTCACTAATCAATCTTTCAAATTGGACTCTGCCCTCGACCAGGCCAAAATCGCCGCTAACAATGCGGATGTTTCGGATGTTCAAATCAAGTTCCAGCAGTATGACAATTACCCCGCGTCAACAGATGGGCGACAATTCGATAATATTAAGATCCAAGCCACAACAGTCGTTGCACAAGCGGTTCCTTATTTACAGGATTTTACCCTCGGCAAGCCCGATGCGGTCGGAGGCTGGGAGTATTACTCTGACAGCGAAGGACGAATCCAGGTGGTTAGCGGGCATCTGCGTATGGA
>CBDURK010000172.1:0-6601 GCA_965369645.1 uncultured bacterium
CGCTATCACAGCGGATTTACCCCGAATCTTTGCCCTGTTTTTCGGACAGTTAAAGTACACGAATCGGTCAATGAAACCTTTCATAAGGGCGGTCGGCCCATACCAATATACCGGTGTGCCGAAGATTATCACATCGCTTTGAATAATCCTCCGATATATATCCTGCATATCATCGGCCTTGAAACATTCTTCCATCTTCCAGCATACGTGACAACCATCGCATTCCTTGATAGTACAATCGCCTAAAAAAAGCTCATCCACTACAGCTTTATTTGCTCTTGCCCCTTCTGCTATTTTAGAAACCAGTATATGAGTATTTCAGTTCCTTCGAGGACTCCCAACAACTGCGAGTATTTTCTTCATAATAAGATTTATCTTTTTTACTTATGCTTTGTATTTTATCTTTTCACAAACAAACTGCCGGGAAGCTGCTTAATAAGGCCCTTAAGCCGGAGGGATACGAGGCCTGCATTAACGCTTCCGGCGGCCAAATCGGTATCTGCGATTATTTGCTCTATATGCAACGGTTCCTTGTTGAGGTACTCGAAAATCGTTTTCTCATGGGCGCTGAGCTTCAGTTCTTTTATCTCGAACAAGGGCGTATCAATTTTTTTAGCCGCATTTTTCGCAGCCGTACTTACATGCTCCTGCAATTGTTCGCCGATATAGCCGAGAGCTTCCATCACGTCCTCAACGGATTCTATCAGTTTTGCGCCCTGTTTTATCAGCCGATGCGTTCCCCTGCTTAAAGGCGAATCAATCTTGCCCGGCATGGCCATTACCTCTCGATTATTTTCCATCGCCATCCTTGCGCTGATTAAAGCCCCCGAACGTAAGCCGGCCTCGATAACAATCGTACCCAGGGAAAGTCCCGCTACTATTCTGTTCCGGGGCGGGAAGTTCTCCGATAGCGGCTCAAACTGCAGCGGCAGCTCACTGATACAGGCACCGGATTCGGTTATAAGCTCAAATAGCTTCCCATTCTCCGGTGGATAAATATTTTTAAGTCCGCAACCCTGCACTGCAATTGTGCGCCCTTCGGCTGATAATGCCCCCTGGTGGGCCGCGGTATCTATCCCGCGAGCCATCCCCGAGCAAATGGTAAAGCCCGCCGAGCTTAAAAAATGGCCGAGCCGTGAAGCCTGCTCCTGCCCGTATAAACTGCACCGGCGCGAGCCGACTATCGATATCGCCAGATTATCTTCCCGGCACAGAGTCCCTTTTATATAAAGCACAGGCGGCGGGTCGTAAATCTGCCTGAGCGCGGGCGGGTATCGCTCATCGTCAAGATTGATTATCCAGACGCCGAGTTTTGACGCTAATTCCAGCTCCGCCATAACATCGAACTTGCCGCGCGTCGCGGCAATCTGTTCGGCTCTTTTAAAACCAATCCCATTCACTTTGGCCAACTCACTAACCGAAGCACCCAACGCACGGTCCGCCGAGCCGAAATGTTTTATGAGCTTGGAAAAAGTAGTCGCACCAACGTTGTCGGCCCTGATTAAGCTGAGCCATTTTTCAATATCAGCAGAATTGGACGGTGTTCCCAACATTATCTCTCTTCTCACAAATCAGTATTCACAAAGCTAATGGTATCCACCCATTCTCTCCTGACCAACCACAGGCTCTACCTGGGGACCATTCTCGCCAGTTGGTAATTTACCGCCGGGTACGCCAAATAACAAGAAAAAAATAAAAACTTAACTCTGAAATCCTCCCAAATAACAACAAACTCTCTCAAAATGTAGTTTCAGCACTTAAGATGCAGTGACAATCCGCATTTGCCTTTCAAGAAGCGGTGAACTCAGATACGAAAGTCGTTATCCGTATTTTGCACAAAAAGAAAGTGCGAGTTTTCGGCAGGGAAACTTGTAGATTAACGACCTCTAATTTATAATCTCGCAATTGTGTATTAAATACCCTGGGTACATAATGTCGATAAACCTTGC
Source organism: uncultured bacterium (assembly GCA_965369645.1). GTDB lineage: Bacteria > Planctomycetota > Phycisphaerae > Sedimentisphaerales > Anaerobacaceae > NIOZ-UU13. Next base: position 1,950 of record CBDURK010000172.1, read on the forward strand.
AGAGATTCATGAAAAGAAAATTTACAATCATAGGCGTCTTTTGCAGTGCTATCATCCTTTCGGGAGTGTGGCTTTTGTCCCGCTCATTCGAGGTCATGGACAATTGCACGCAAATCGCTTACGAACCGAATATTATCCCTGACTACTCCGGCATTGTCATCCCGAATAACATTGCCCCTCTAAATTTCAGGATTTCCGAAAAGGGACAGGCCTACCGCGTTAAAATCCATTCGAATAGAGGGACAACGGTAGAAATTGCCAGCAAAACAGGCCTGATACACATCCCTTTGCGAAAATGGCGGGCCTTACTTAATGTAAACAAAGGTCACAAGGTATTCGTAGATGTCTATGTCAAAGACGCAGATAACCGATGGCGACAATTTCAGCGTATTACCAATACCATAGCTAAAGAAGACATTGACGAGACGGTGGTATATCGGTTTATGAAACCCATTTATAAATGGTGGGACGACATAGGGATTTATCAACGCAACCTAACCGATTACGATGTGTCTCCTGTTTTGCGTGGGCGTTCTTTCGGTAAAGGGTGCCTTAACTGTCACAGCTTTGTCGGCAATGCGCCAGATACGATGACAATCGGGCTGCGTAGTGCGACATACGGTAGTCACACACTCATAGCCAGGGATGGCACCGTCGATAAGATTGGCGCAAAGTGGGGCTATACCGCCTGGCACCCAAGCGGCCAATTGGCTGTATATTCGATAAACAAGGTGCGCCAATTCTTTCGTACCGGCGGCGCGGAGGTAAGAGACGTGGTGGATCTTGATTCCGCCCTGCTCTGTTATCACATTGAGAACAAGGAAGCGGTATGCCCACCGGAGCTGTCAGATAAAAACCGGCTTGAGACTTATCCAACATGGTCTCCGGACGGTAAGTATCTTTATTATTGCAGCGGCCCTATTCTATGGCAAAATCGGGACATTGTTCCGCCTGAGAACTATGACAAGCTCAAATATGATCTTCGGCGCATAGCATACGATGTCGAGACAGATTGCTGGGGCAAGGCCGAGACTGTCCTGGCGGCTGATGAGACTGGATTGAGTGTCCTGCTGCCAAGGATCTCGCCGGATGGCCGATTTCTTCTGTTCTGCATGTGCCGATACGGCTGCTTTCCCGTATATCAGCCCAGCAGCGACCTCTATCTGATGGACCTGGCCACAGGAGACTATCGCAAGTTAGGCATCAACAGTGTGTATTCCGAATCGTGGCATAGCTGGTCCAGCAACAGCCGGTGGATCGCATTCAGCAGCAAGCGTCGGGGAGGTTCCCTGACCAGAACTTATCTGGGCTACGTTGACGAAATCGGGGAGGTCCACAAGCCTTTCATCCTGCCGCAGAAGGACCCGACGTACTATGATTCACTGTTAGAGACATTCAGCGTACCTGAACTGGTCAAGGGTCGTATCAAGGTGAATAAATCCTTACTGGCCCGGGCCGCTCGGTCAGAGCCTACCGTGGCCGTGGACATTCCCATTACAGGAGCAACGCCCCAGGTAAAACCATCCGAGCCCTGGCAGGAACGTGAGTGACAGATTTTAAAAACAGGCCTATGGTAGAAGAGGCAAAAAACGTGCTTTATAGAATAAAACAATTTCCACACAATTTGATATTCTTTTTGTCAGGTGCGCTCTACTTATGGCTTGTTATCGAGCCGCACCTTATCTATCAATGTTTCGGCACAATTCTATCGTACGCGCACCCTTTTGCAACAGGATGGTCATTTCTGAAAAACTCCCTGGAATTACCCGGTGGATTCGTTACGTACGTATCCGGATTTCTTTCTCAGGGCTTTTATTATTCGCCGCTGGGGACAGTGATCATCGTAGTATCCTCTTTGTGCCTGTGCGAACTTTCCAGACGGCATCTTGTGGCTGCCGGTTATGCGCGGGCCACGGTATTGAGCTCTGTTCCGGCAATCCTAATCTTTCTGATGTATAGTTGCTACAAACATCCTTTGCCGGCCTGTCTGACTGTATCTCTGGGACTGTTATGTTCCTTAGTATTTGAAAAAGTGCCTTTGCGCAGGTTAGTGATTCGTGTAGTGGTATATTGCCTTATGTCAGCCGTAATTTTCTGGTTGTCGGGTGCAGGAGGCCTGTTGGTTTTTTTAGTTATGACTGTAATCCACGGAATCTTTGTCCACAAAGACTGGAGACTGGCGGTACTGGCTGTGCCGGCGAGCTTTGCAATCACCTGGGGACTCACTCAGTTCCTGTTCCTAATACCACCTCAAAAGGCATTTCTTATATTGACACCTGTTTCTCCGGTAGTTACCGTCGGCATGAATACTTTTTTAAGAGTTTTGATCATCCTCCTTTACGGCTTTGTGCCTTTAAGTGTACTGCTCCTGTTCCTCGGCAAGATGGTATTCAGCAAGACCGGGCAAACCCGTAAGATACGTTCTAAATCGAAGAAGAGAAAAAAGACACATAACGCATCCAGAGAAAAGAAACTATCTCTGGCCATCTTCATGAAACCGGCGGTGACAGCCATCCCAATCGTACTGATGGCCGCGGGACTCTATTTCAGCTATGACCAGATGAGCAAGCCGTTCGTCCTGGCAAACGACTATGCCATCCGGAAACAATGGGACAAGGTCCTTGAGCTTGGTCGCAGTCTGCCCAAGGGTAAAAGCAACGTATATTTCAATCATGACATCAATAGGGCATTGTACCATACCGGGAAACTGCCCTATGACTTGTTCCGCTTCCCACAGACGCCGCACGGGCTTCTTCTGACACACGAGAAAAAAGAATCTTATCTAACACAATTAAAATTATGCGATGTCTTCATGGAACTGGGGCAGGTCAACGTAGCAGAAAGGCTGGCGTCGGAAGTTCTGGCCACAAAGGGCAATTTCGGGATTGTCATCGAAAAACTGGCCTGGATCAACATCATCAAGGGACAGACCGGCACCGCCCGGATTTATCTCAACGCCCTGAAGAAAGACCTGATCTATCGCCGAACCGCCGAAAAACTGCTCATCGCCCTGGACAACGGCTTTTCGCCGGAGAAGGCGGCTTATGTTGACAGGGTCCGTTCAAATATGTTTGAAGAGGGACATGCAGGAATCAGTAAAGATTCTATAGATCAAATACTGATAGAATTGCTCGTCCATAATCCCCGCAACAAGATGGCATTTGAATATCTTATGGCGTGTTATTTGCTGACAGGGCGGGCTGACAAGATAGCGATGAATATGGAACGGCTTAGCGATCTTGGCTATAAGGCAATTCCAACTCTTTACGAAGAGGCCATACTCATCTACTTCGGTTCTCAAGGACAGAAAGTGGACTTAAAAAAATTCAACATAAAGCGTAATACCTTTGAACGCTATGCAAAGTTTGTACAACTCAGAAATGCTATGGGGCCCAACAATCGCCAGGCCGTACTCGGGCGTTTAATCGGTGAGTTCGGCAGCAGCTATTTCTTTTATTTTACATTCGGGCAAGTCGGATTGCTGTAAGATTCTACAAATAGACCAAAACTCCCTTTTCTTAAACACTTTTTTCATGGTCTGAAGAATCTGTTCCAGCTAAGCAATATCCCCTCATACGCATGCCCTTTTTAGCCAAATTTAGTCAAATAATGCCTTTAAATACATAAAAAAGGGATTTTACTTGACGGACAAGTAGGTAATTTGGTATAAAAAAGATTAGTGAGGCGCGTGTCCGTGCTTTTTTATATCCGCGGATTTTGGCCTTTTGAAATTACGGTACTTTGTATTTGTAAATATAGAGGAGGATTTTGAGCTGGGGGTAAAGTTCATCCTGACGATGGCTTTATATCTCTGTGGTTAGATTTCACATTTCAACTAAAGAATTCATAGTTTTGAAAACAATAATAATTTTGGTGTGTGGCCAAGATATTATTCATAGGTATCTTCATTTTTTAGGAGGACTATTATGTTCAGAAGAATGATGTATGTGGTTGTAGTAATGATGTTGGCTTGGGCCCCGATGAGTCTGGTCTCTGCCGCCGGCCTTCCAGATATTTTAGGCTGGTGGACGTGTGATGAAGGGGCAGGTGCCATTGTGGGTGATGCTTCCGGCAACGGCCGCGACGGAACATTCGTAGAAGGTGATCCGGCCTGGGGTGCAGGTATCCGCGGCAGCGCCGTGGTCCTGGTCGGGCCCACTGTGGTTGAGATCCCCCCTCTGAATATGGAGCTTACGGAAGCCACGATGGCGGGATGGATCAAGCCGAACGGTGCACAGCCGGACTGGTCATCGTTCATTATGACCCGCGATCCCGCTCTTGCAACCGGTTTCAATGTACTCGGTTATCAGTTGGCCTATCACTGGAATGATACTTCAGATTCCTGGAGCTTCCGCGGAGGCGACATGATCGCCGAAGATGATTGGACATTTTGTGCCGTGGTGATCGAGCCTGATAAGGCAACGTTCTATATCAATGGTGTGGCCGGAGCCGTCAATGAGATTACTCACGGCCCTTGCGATTGGAACAGCAACATCTACCTGGGTGGTGATGGCACTGCTGGTTGGGTCACGCGCAGAATGAACGGCTCTTTGGATGATGTTTCGTTGTTTAGCCGGGCACTGCCAGCTGAAGAGATTCAGATTATCATGCAAGGTCTCGGGGACTATCCAACCGCCTCGAGTCCCACTCCG
>CBDURK010000173.1:0-6575 GCA_965369645.1 uncultured bacterium
CGCCGGCGCAGCCAATCTTTTTCAGGAACTCGCGGCGATCTATTGCATCGCCCTGCCGTAAAGATTCTCTGCCGGTCAAAGAGCAACTTTGTTTGTGAATAATATCGTTCTTCATGTTCGTATGTCCAAAAAAAGTCCATATCTTATTTTACTTCAATCAACAGTATCCAGTCGTTGTTGTCCGCGGCCTTGAAAGTCTGTGGGGATTTTTCGATTTTGCCGGCATTGAGCCAGCCGCCGGTGCGGGGATGGTACCAGCGAGCGGTTGCAGTTTTGTTGAGTGAATCGGTTTTTACGGTTACGGAACCGCCTTCGGGCAGATATACCACAGCTATATCACCTTCATTTGATTTTGCCGCAGCGATGAATTTCGAGGCGTCTTTTGCCCCGGGCTGATCGATGATAATTTCCTGAGCAGGGACCAGCTTCCACCATTCGATTGACTTGAAGAACTGGCAGAGGTATTTCATGCTAAATGCGCCGGGAAGGTCTTTTGCGATAAACCAGGGTGAGCCGAGACCTGTGCTGATATGATTAGCCGGGGCCTGTACCTTTGTGTGCCAGCCCCAGATTCCCTGGCCGCCATACGTTACACCTGCTGTGGGAGAGACGAGCAGACTCCAGTAAGCAGCGCGACGGACTGAATGGTCGTTGTGGACTTTTCGATATGTGTAACCGTTGTGTGCTTCGTAGTTGGGTTCGATATTAATTACGGGTAGGTTGGGTTTGTTGTTCCATTCTGTGGCGGGCGGGCCCTGGTTCAGCCACTTGAAGGTTTTTTCATCGTCACCGTGTCCGCTTTGGTATCCGATGAAATCAAACCACGGCTCGCCGCGGAATTCTTTATCGACCCAGCTTTTTCCCCTGACGTGCATTGTAGCCAAACGATGCTGGTCTTTGTTGAAAACCGCACGGCCTACATTTTTCCATGTTTGAGCGTTTTCGCCGCTAAAATTGCCATCGCCGCCGAGGAACCAGATTACCTGATGAGCACCGTATCTTGCTATCATGTATTCGGCCAGGACAATTTTCTGGTCTTCGGGTAAATAGTAGCCGGGATTTTCATCGCCTCGGATTGCCCATAGCAGAACCGGTACCGCGACAAGCCCTGCATCGTTAATCGCGTCGATATATTTGTCCAATCGCTGGAAATACGCAGGATTGACGGCGACTTTTTCTTTACCTGTAAAAGTGGGATTTCCATCGATGTCTGTTTTGGTCATACGCCATTGGGTCATTACGAACTGGATAGCTGTAAATTCTTTCCACAGACGATCATTGAGGAAAATATTCCAGTCATTCAGGTCGGAAAGGGCCGGTCCGCACCAGACGGTATCGGCCAGCCAGAAAAAAGGAGTACCATCGAAGTGCTCGAAGTATCGTCGATTTTCAGAAAGGCGCAATTCACCATGCCGAAAAAGAGGAAGAACGCCCGTGTATTGTTTACATTGAAACAAGCCAATCTGGTTATGAAGCCCATCGTTATTTTTGTCTGAGCAGTCAGTTTTGTAAGTCCAGTTGCCCGGTTCGTCCGGCGAAAATCGCATACGCCATAGTCGGCCTCCGTCCCAGAAGGCAAGGAACGTTCTTTTGTTTCCAGTGGGCGAAGTAAATTCAACCCGTACTTTAATATCCTGCACAGGATTGTCGTAATCCCTTGCACTAATTAATGTGTTCTCGAAACGAGTCCATTGCTCTGCAATAATGTTTGCGGCCGGTGCGGTGGTGCTATAAGTGAGTATCAGGACAAGTCCAGGAACGAGAGTGATCAGAAAGGAATTCATGCGTTTCATGATTGTCTCCTGAAACTATTATTGCCGGGCTTTTATAGTTATCCTGCGAATTTAATGTCTTCTATTCCACAGGCAGGATTTATCCAGTCTATTTTGCTGACTGTTTCACAGCGTAGAGTTTTTTCATTGTAGCAATATATAATACACCATTGGCGGCGACGGGTGAGGCGTTTATGGGGCTGTCCAGCTTAATCGAGCTGATAACCTTCTTGTTCCTGTCAGCGGCGAACACCCAGAAATTCCCGCGCCGGGTACCGATATATACTTTTCCATCAGCGGCAAGTGTCGAAGCCCATATTTCATTTCCGGTGTCGTGGGTCCAGTAAGCTTTTCCGGTTTTGGCATCTACACAGTGTATATATCCACTACGCTTAGCCATATCGGCAACGAAAACCAGACCGTTATAGACAGAAGGAGTCGAACAGCAATGGGTATTAAGTTCGTATGACCAAAGCTCACGTGAGTTTGAGGCATCGACGCACTTGAGCCATGACTGCTCCTTGCCCCACCAGATGTCGCCTCCATGGGTGATATATAGCCTGCCTTCGTGGAAGACGGGCATGCTCTTTATATTGCTCGGGCTTGTGTTGCGATTTCTCATGAAGCGATGTACGTTTTCTTTTGGTGAGTCGGGGTCGCCATCGTACCGCCGGATGTTTTTTATCTTCTGTACATTCTGTGTATTTGAAGCAGAGCTTAATGCGTCGAAGGTGTAGCAGATACCGTCGCCGCCGCAGAAGAATACCAGCGAGCGGCCGTTTACGCTGCCCAGAGCGGGAGACGACCATGTGCAATGGAATATCCGGGGGCCAATCTGTTCGTTGTCCTGAGCTACGAGACGGCCTGTCCTTTTGTCCAGGACAATCAGGCTCGGGGCGTCGGGTGCGGGAATGAATTTGTGTTTGTCGTTGATGCCATTGCTGGTGTTGATATATAAGTATTGGCCGTGTAAGAGAATCGAACTATGGGCGCTGTCGTGCTGGTGCACACCTGCGCTGTTTCGTATATCGAACAGCCAGATGATGTCGGCATCTGTTTTTGAAAGCTCGATAGGTTCATCTTTTTGTGGTGTCATGTGACGAGCTTCGTCCCTGTATGGTCCGTCATTGCCGTTGGCCAGACCGTTGAGATCAAGGCACATCACCTCACCGCGATTGCTGACGATATAAACTTTGTCCCCTTCAACTGTGGCTGGCGAACAGATGCCGGACCTGGGCCAGTCCCGGTAGAGGTCGGGTATCAGCTTGGGAACGACAAGCTGCCAGCAGAGGCTGCCGTCTTTTTCGTCCAGACAAAATAACACACCGCGATCTCCTTTGTGCCGGGGATCGCGCGGGATATTGTTGTTTGTGCCAATCAGTACTCTGCCGCCGCTGACTACGGGAGTTGAGTAGGTTTCCGTGCCTAAGTCTGCTATCCACTTCATGTTTTTTCCTGTGGCCGGGTCAAAGCTCTCAGGCAGACCGGTTTCGTCAGAGACCATGTTCCGGGAATACCTTTGGCCCCACTGCGGCTGGTCGTCCGCATAGACGGCGGAGATGACTATCAGGCTAAAAATTAGGGTGGAGATTAACAATTCAGACCGTTTTTTTTCTGTTAACATAGCTCATTACCATCATATTGTTTTAGTTTATTATGGGCAGGAGACACGAAATCACCGACCGTAATAATAATAACTTAAGCGAGGCTGTATTGGAAGTATAAAATAATACGGTTTTGGAAGTTTGTCGAAGGCTTTTCGCATCGGAAAAGGTCTTTACTTGATGTAAAGTAATCAGTTCTTTTTAAGCTCCAGATATTCTTTATGATGCTTTGATATTGACTACCATCTTACAGGCAGCCAGACGGTCATCTTTGGCTCGTCGCGGTTGTTCCATGCGTAGTACGGTATCATAGTGATGTCTATTCGACGCGGCTCAATATCTCTTACCTGGCGGTATCCGCCGATATCTTCTTCGATGATTTTATCAAGGGCTAAAGCCTTTGTCTTTAGTACTGTTACGCCGCCGAGCAGGTTGGGCTTATACTGAGATCTCCATGTGGCATTAGCAGGAAGGCAAATGTCTTCGAACCGAACACCCTCCGGCACATCAACGGATTCAAGACAATAAACAATCGGGCCTCGCATGACAGCGACCTGGTTTCGAGTATGCTCTATGAGCGGATCCGCTGTAATCAATCTAACCGGCATAGGCAGGTCCAGCTCAATAACGTCACCGGCAGCCCATTTTCGTGTAATGGTTGTATATGATGACGGCGTGTATCGGAAGATGTTAGTTATATTATTATTAATTTTCAAGCTGGAACTCCTGGCCCATGCGGGAATCCTCAGAAGGATAGAAAACTTATCACTGGATTCTACTGCATCTATAGTAATTCGCACTTTGCCGTTCCATGGGTAGTCGGTTTTCTGGGTGAGCTTTAGTTTTCGTCCGTCGGCAAGTTCGCCGTCAAAAACGTTTCCCCCGTAGTGATGAATCCATAGACCTTTATCGTTAGTGCTGTAAAGATAATTATTCCATGAGGCGACAGTTCGCATCAGGTTCGTAGGACAGCAGATCATCCTTTGTCCGGGTTCTAAACGTTTATGCGTATCGTTGCTGCGAAGTATGTGCTCATGGCCGTGCCAGCGAAGCGGATTTGTATATGACCAGTTGTCACCTTCAACATCGATACCGGAAAGAATCGAATTGAAAAGAGTTCGTTCCATTATATCGGCGAATCGTGCCTGGCCGGTTATTGAGAGCATGCGCCAGTTCCACATCAGGTTTCCGATTTGGCCGCAGGTTTCGTTGTAGGCCGAATCATTCGGCAGGTCATAAGGGCCGCCGACACCTTCGTGGATGGAATCGCCGACGATAGCGGAAAGATGGCCGGGTTGAAAGCTTCGAATGGGGTGGGCCTTGTGCATTGGGCTTACACCGCCGGTGATATACATCTTTTTGTTTACGAGGTCCGACCAAAGTCTGTCGAGTGCTTCGAAGAGCGTTTTGTCGCCGGTTTCCATAAAGGCATCGGTGGCGCCTGCATATAGATACGTAAAGAAAACAGCGTGGCCGACTACTTCTGTTTCTTTACGAAGCGGCCGCCAGTTCTGGTTGAGGTCGCTGCCGTTTGTCAGAACGCCCCAGGCATTTCGTCTTCCATCTCCATAACGGCTTCCCCGCCAGGCGACGAAGAAATTGGCCATGTCCAGGTATTTTTTTATGCCCGTAGTGCGATATAGTTCAACCCCGGCCATGATGATTGATGGATTACGCGGAAAATCGGCCAGCTTTGTGTCACGTCCTTTAAATGTATCGTATATATAATCCGCAGCTTTCCGGGCCACGTTAAGCAGTGTTGTCTTGCCGGTAACCCGGTGATGAATGCAGGCGGCGGTGATGAGGTGACCCATTGTGTACAACTCGTGATGATGAGGGTCCTGGAACCTTGGCCAGTTACGGGCAATAGTCTGTGAGGCGATGTAACCATCCGGCCTTTGCGCCTTGGCAATAACGCTGATAATCTCGTCCATCTTTTTATCAAGTTCTTTGTTGCCGTTATGAGAGTAAATGTAACAGGCACTTTCAAGCCACTTGTAAATCCATGCATCCTGCCAATGGGTCCCCTCGAACTTTCCTGTTTCAATGCCGGCTGCAATTCTCAAATTCTGAATAGCGTGTCCTTTTTCCGGATCCGATGCCAACTCCCACAGCCGGGGAAGAGTGACATCGCATGTCTTTACAAACTGATTCGCCCAGAAACCATCAGTCCAGCGAACATCTTTCAAGTTAACGTTCTTTAATTTTGCATATGGGCTGTTCTGGTTCTTGATGATACCGTAGTCGTGATTGACCGTATCGGCGAGGGAAAGCGTAGTGCTCAACAAAACCGCAATTAATACAATCGTAAGTGTTTTTTGTAGCCTATTCATTTTCATACTCCGTTACCATTTCCAGGTATTTCGTATTTTTACCTCAGGCGTTCTTCGTCTTTTTTTCCGAATCATGGTCTTTAATAGTATTCGTTTAATATTATAAATTATTATCAGTACTATTTCATCGATTGAATTATATTGTTCGTAAAACAAGCGGGGCCTATACCGAATCAAATCAATACAGGCCCCGAATTTAATCGAATCTGTTATCTAAACGTCACAATCAACTACTTGGGATTACGGAGCATAGAGACGGATATCATCGAAGAACATCATGCCCGCCCCGCCGGCTATAGGATTGTTCCTGTTGCCAAGGCCGAGTGTAATCGTATTGACATTGGCAAGATTTACACCTTGATCCGCGAACGTCTGGAGGTCGATAGCCCATTCGGTCCAGGCGGTTACCTGCGCCGCATCAGTATTATCATTGGTAACAGCAGCGCTGCCATTGAGAACAACATACATCGGTTCTGCGGCATTAGTCGGGGCGCCTCTGTACCAAATTGTTAAACTGTTTACACCTTTGACTGTCCAGTCACGATTTGAAGTCAATGTTAAAGTTGCCTCTGATTTGCCGACTGTGTTGTCATAGGACATCGGCATCGACTGATTGCCGCTGTGAACAATAGTCTGCTCGGCAAAAGGAGGATTGGCATTACCAACGACAGAACCGTTTACAGCCGGGTTGTCGAATCCGTCAAGCCAGACATTAAATATCCTGTTGCTCGCCGGATCACCGGGATCAAGGTCATTGTAAGACTCAAAATCGTCGATGATAAGGAAGCTGGCTGTGGCAAAGCTCCAGAGTGGGCCTGTCCACGGGCTGTCGGCGTTGGTGTTATTGGCCTCATCAACACGCCAGT
>CBDURK010000174.1:0-6556 GCA_965369645.1 uncultured bacterium
ACACAGCAGGCTGGGACATGAGATACGGCTGGGGTATTGTAGATGCTTTTGCAGCCGTTCAATGGACAGATTCTGAACCGAGTCTCGGATTAGAATCTCCATCCCTTCAAGCAGAGTTTATAGCTGAGCCAACCCTGGGGCCCAAGAACACTCGAGTACAATTCACCAATCAATCCACAGGAAATATTACCAGTGTGCTATGGGATTTCGGCGATGGAACAACGTCAAGCGCTTTAAATCCGTTTCATATATATGGAGATCCACATACTTATGACGTGAGCCTGACGGTAACGGGCCCGGACGGTTCGGATACGGAAACCAAGGAAACCTACATCAAACTATTCATACCTGAGGTACCTAATGCTGACTTTACAAGAGACCCAATAAGCGTCAATAAACCTATGATCGTGCAATTCATTGACACGTCCACTTGTCCGGCGTCTCTTATCTATAAATCAAACGGCACCATCTTAACCGGCGGTTCGATAGAATCCGCAGACGATGGAGGTATTACGACATGGACGTGGGACTTCGGTGACGGAACAACGTCGAACGAGCGAAATCCGGCTCATACGTACCAACATACCGGTTCTTACACAGTAAGTTTAACTGTAGTTGGCCCGGGAGGTTCAGATACAGTAACCAAGACGAACTATGTCCAAGTGACGCCTCCGGCCCCCGTTGCTAACTTTACGACAACACAAAGAAGCGGTGCAAGCCCTCTGGTTGTGCAGTTCACCGACACTTCCACAGGGAATATCACCAGTCGGCTGTGGAACTTCGGCGATGGAACAACATCAATGCAGCAGAATCCTTCCCATACGTATCAGAATATCGGTTCTTACACAGTAAGCTTAACTGTAACCGGATCGGGCGGTACAGACACCAAAACGATAGAAGGTTATATACAAGTGACGCTTCCGGCTCCCGTTGCAAACTTTACGGCAAAACCAAGAAGCGGCAATGGCCCTCTTGCTGTGCAATTCACCGATATTTCCACAGGGCAGGCTTTGAGCCGCTTGTGGGACTTCGGCGATGGAACAACGTCAAGCGAGCGGAATCCGAAACATATATACCATAATATCGGTTCTTATGCAGTGAGCTTAACTGTAGTGGGCCCGAGCGGCTCGGATACCGAAACGAAAAAGGGCTATATTCAAGTAACGCATCCGGCTCCCGTTGCAAACTTTACGGCCAATCCAAAAAGTGGCGACGGCCCTCTGGCCGTAAAATTCACCGACACTTCCACCGGGCATGTATCGAGCCGGTTGTGGGACTTCGGTGACGGAACAACATCAACGGAACAGAATCCGATTCACATGTACACATTCAAGGATACCGGTGATTTCACGGTCAGCTTAAGTGTAACAGGTTTGGGCGGTACAGACACTGAAACCAAGACGAACTACATCCACCTTAACGTCCCGCCCATGCATGTCAATATCCGCGTTTGGAAGAAAGATGTCTTCCGGACCTGGTACCAAGCATATGCAGAGCTTACAGTTATGCAGAATGACCCGACGGGACTGCCTATCGCCGGAGCAACTGTAGAGGGAACCTGGAGCGGAGGTTATGGTGGAACTGTTCCATTCTCCAGCGTAACAGATGCAAATGGCAGAATCAACTTAAGGACAGAGTGGGCTGAACAAGGGAGTATAGTTACATTCACAGTCAACAAAGTGACTATTGGCGGCAAAGAGATTGACTTTGCCGGAACATCAAGTGCTTCAATAATAATGTAGACAATTACAGCTATAGAGAAACGACTTTCAGAGTTGACAAAGATTCAGCGGCTTTTTAGTAATGAAGATTAGAATAATGAGCACGAAAAAAATTTAATGAAGGACTTTTTTAGAGACGGACCGAAAATTGAATCGATAAAAAACATCCACTACCCGCTGTTTTACCCTCGCGGCAAATACTTGCCGGCCAAGCTCTTTTAGCTCGGGATCGTCAGGCGCTAATAAACGTGCCTTATGAATGTTTCTCGCAGCTTCCTCTAATTTGCCCATTTCCAGATACACAAGCGCAGAATCTCTTAAAGTAGGAACATGATTACCTCTTAAATCGAGGGCATGAACAAAAAATTCGGCAGCATCATGAAAATCACTTTTCATCGCCCTGGCATTGCCAAGATAATAGTAGGCATCCGCGTTTGCACAATCGATATTAACGGCCCTCAGCAGACAATGCATCGCATAATCAACCTCGCCGATATTCAAAAACATCGATCCCATAGAAACCAAAGTATCCGCATCCTCCGGACAGGTTTCCAGCTCCGAAACCAGATAAGATCTTGTCTTTAAGTCCTGCTCCTTCATCAAAGCATACTGTGCCAGCCTGTAGCACGGCCCTGCAAGAGTATTGTCTTTTTGAAGTGCCTGACTGAATAGTATCACCGCCCGTCTAAAATCACGGCAGCTAAAAGCAATCTCTCCGAGATAAAACAAAGCGGCCGCAAAATCCGGGTCAAGCTCAAGGATTCTGTTATACTTTTCCTTTGCCGCTTCGATATCCCCGGTCTCGAGCAGGAACAATCCGAAATCGAAAATCACATCGACATCGCCCGGGTTTAAACGAAGCTCCGCCAGGAAATGCTCCCGGCAGCATTCAATATCACCGTCCGACCAGTAAGCCTGTGCGATTCGATAGTTTATTTGGGGATGAGTCGGCTCAAGCTCAGAAGTTTGCAGCCAGCAGTGGATAGCTTTTTTATAATGTCCGCGAACAAAAAGACTGTTGCCGATATTATAATAGCACAATGCACAATGCGGTTTTATCTGCTGGGCCAGATAAAACATCTGCTCGGCTAAATCATGCAGGCCCATTTCCGTATATGTTATTATCCGGTTGCAATAGCCCGGCTCGAACCCGGGATCAATTTCCTGGATATGCTCAAAAGTTTCAATAGCCTGATCATATCTGCACGTACGAGTATAATCGACGGCCAGTGAATTTAGTATCTCCAAATCGTCGGGATTCAACTGCAGAGCGATCTCATATTCGTCTATCGCATCCTCGAACCGATTCATAGAATCCAGCGTCAGCGCCTTGTTGAAATGCCAGGAACTGTTGGATGGATTTATCTCAATCGCGGTTTCAAGCTCATCGAGGGCCTGATTCATTCTGCCGTCTTCGTAAAGCTCAAAAGCCTTGCGAGCTTTTTGCTCGGCTTTGCCATAAGAGCCGTATTCCATATCATCAAAATGCATAATCGCACCTTATCCTATCTATCCTTATATAGCCAAGGATCCATACAGCGTGGTTATCGCCCACAAAATACACTTAGGTTAGCGGTTTTTTGTCGGCTTAAGAGCTTTTTGCCTGAAGTAAAATTTTACTGGAAATTTATCTTATAAACCCTTATAATCGAATAGTTTAGCCTCTGAGGCCAATAAGATGCGAACCAGAGGTCTTGAAGTTCCGGCTTGTTTTTCTGGAAACCGGCCGAAAAGAGTCTTATAATAAATGGTTGACAGGTGGGTTGCAGCTATGCGTCAGTCGCCGGGGTACCACAGATATAATTTGGAGATGTGAAATTATGATCAAAGAAATAAAAGGCCATGTAACTGCCGGCAAGGGCAATTACACTATTGTTATCAGCAGGTTCAACGAGTTCATAACCTCGAAACTGCTCGGCGGCGCCATAGACAGTCTCCAGCGCCATGGTGCCGATGACAAACAGATATCCGTGGTCTGGGTGCCTGGCGCATGTGAAATTACGCAAGCTGCCAAAAAGCTCGCCGACAGCGGCAAATACGTCGCGGTAATCTGTCTCGGCGCGGTCATACGAGGCCAAACTGCCCATTATGATTATGTATGCCAGCAGGTAGTCCGCGGTATCGGACAAATCAACTACGATTCATCAACGCCGGCTGTCTTTGGAATCCTGACCTGTGATACCCTCGAACAGGCAGTAGAAAGAGCCGGAACAAAGAGGGGCAATGCGGGTGCCGATGCAGCATTAACAGCTATGGAAATGGCCAATGTTATGGAACAAATAAGTTAACCTGTAGTGGCAGACCTATGTGTCTGCCATTTTAGAGATAGGGCAACCACATGGTGTTGCCCCTACGATTAATATGGATAGAAGAACAAGGGCCAGAGAACTGACGATACAGACGTTATATCAACTCGACGTGCAGGGCCCGGACGTATTAAAGTTTTTAGACAAATTCTTCGCAGAAACAGATGAAGAGGATTTTGTGCGAAAACTCGCATCGGAATGGATTAAAGGAACCTGGGAAAATCTTCAACAGTGCGACGAGCCGATAATTGAATCGACAATAAAGTGGCAATTTTCGAGACTCTCCCCTGTTGACAAAAGTATTTTAAGACTGTCGGTTTATCAGTTTAAATTCTGTCCTGATATCCCGCCTAAAGTTGTAATAAACGAGGCCATCGAGCTTGCGAAAAAATTCAGTACCGATAAATCGCCGGGCTTTGTTAACGGCGTGCTCGATGCCATCCTTAAAAAATTATGATAAGTAATTCTTAACCTAATAATGTTTCATTCGGGTAACAGCAGACGAACGATGAGAACCATTGCAGTATTAAATCAGAAAGGTGGAGTGGGAAAAACCACGACTGTGGTCAACATCGCAGCAGCCCTTGCCGCCGCAGGCTCCAGGGTGGTCGTTCTCGACTTTGACCCTCAGGCACATCTGACGATACACCTCGGCCTCGAACCGCAAATAATCCAGTCCGGCTCTTATAAAGTCCTGATTCAATCGGCTGAATTCGAGCAGCAAATTATGCTCATGAGGCCGAATCTCTGGCTGCTGCCGGCGAACATTAACCTCGTTGGCGCCGAAAGCGAGCTGGTAAGTGTAGTCGGAAGAGAAACCATCCTGAGAGAAGCCATGCTGCAAAGCCAGGACAAATTCGATTATTGTCTTATCGACTGCTCTCCTTCACTCGGACTGCTTACGCTAAATGCCCTGGCCGCGGCAGATGATGTCCTCATCCCGCTCCAGCCGCATTTTTTGGCATTGCGGGGATTCGGAAAACTGCTCCAGACCGTGGAGCTTGTAAACAAAAGAATTAATCCCGATCTGCAAGTAAAATGGGTACTGCTATGTATATTCGATGGAAGGGCCTCCCTTCCTAACGAAGTCAAAGACGACATCAAGCAGTTCCTCGAAAGCGCAAAAGGCACCGACTGCCCCTGGTCGCAGGCCCAAATCCTGCCGGTTCATATCAGAAGAAATATCAAGCTCGCAGAGGCGCCGAGTTACGGCAAAACAATTTTCGAATACGAAGAAAATTGTCACGGCGCCGAAGACTACAGAAAAGTAGCAGAACTCATTCACGCCCAATGCTATCCATCGGCACCTGCAGAAAAATTACAACCTGTTGCCGTCGATGAAATGCAGGAACAGCCCCTGATTCCATCTGTGACATCACCGCAGCCTGATTCACAAGTTCAGCAACAGCCGGACACACAGCCTGCCGAGACACAACCTGTCACTACCGATGAGATTCAAGAACAACCCACAGTCCCCTCTGCCGCACCACCACAACCTGATTCACAAGTAGAACAACAACTCAACACACAGCTTACCGAGGCCAATGAAAACCAAAACCAGCCTCCCATCGAAATCAAATCAATCTCCCCGGATCAGCAGCAACAAGAAGGCGATTCAGAAGAACAGCCCTCTGAATTTAGACAAACAACATCTGAGGCATCCGATTCCTGATTAGATGCAGGCTTAAGGCTATCTTCATCGGGCGCTACTTTTTCTTATCCAATAGTCCTCGTCCCCTCATCCATTCTTGACAGCGAAGAGGCCAGCTTGATACGGCGCCGAATTGTTTGCCGAGTCCAAAGCCGTGCCTTCCATTTTCGTAGATATGCATTTCAGCGGGGACTTTTGCCTTTCTCAAAGCAAGATAAAAAAAGATACTGTTCTCCGGCGGTACACCCTTATCATCATTTCCATGCACCAAAAAAGTGGGCGGAGTCTGAGCCGTTACCTGCCTTTCGTTGGACATATTTTCGACAAGCTCCCTCTCAGGATCAGTACCTAATAAATTCTTTCTGGAGCCCTTGTGAGTGTGCGATTCAGTAAACGAGATGACCGGATAAATAAGTATCATAAAATCGGGGCGGCAACTTACTTTATCGATTGAGTCTTTCGCATCGCTGTAGCGATTCTGGAAATGCGTACCGGCGCTCGATGCCAGATGCCCCCCCGCCGAAAAACCGAGAATCCCAATCCGGTCGGGATTGACGTTCCATTCTTTAGCCCGGGCACGAACCGTTCTTACTGCTCGCTGAGCATCTTGCAGCGGGGCCGGATGACCATAACCGGCACCACTGTTGCTATGGCGATACTTGAGAATAAAACCGGCAACACCGAACGAATTGAGCCATTGAGCGATTTGATGACCCTCATGGTCCATAGCCAGATGCCCATAACCGCCGCCGGGACAAATAACCACAGCGGCACCGGTCGCCTTTTCTTTTGCCGGCAGGTAAATCGTCAGCGTTGGCTTGTCACCGTCATCGGTGCCTTTGGCACCCGGCGCACCATCGGCCCATAACGGCTCGACT
>CBDURK010000175.1:0-6536 GCA_965369645.1 uncultured bacterium
TCCTTCATTTTGCAGTTCATACCAAGGCATAGATAACCTGATCAGACATTACTTTCTTAAAACGTAATGCATCAGTATTTCGTCCGTCTTATGCAGCCTTCTGCAAGCTTCTCTGGCGATGTTAAGGATTAAAATACTAAATAGTTCGAGATCAACTTTGAACACCGACAGCAGAGCTTTCCGCGAGAGCACAATGAGTTCAGTATCTTCAACGCTGATAGCTGTGGCATCATGCGGCTGAATTCCAATCACCGAGGTCTCACCAAAACATTGGCCTTCCTCAAAGACAATAAGTTCCAGGGGCGTTTGCTTTGTATTGGCCACCAGCTTAACAGAGCCGGACTGAACTATGTAGATATGACTCGGTTGTTCGCCTTCATTGAAAACATTTTCTCCTGCTTTGTAGCAAGCCTTTTCAAGAAGTCGAAAAAGAGTATCCAACTGCTTCCGGGAAAGCCCGGCGAAGATGGAAATCTTATTCAGGATAGGCAAAATATCCTCAATATCAAGAAACGGAGATAATTGTTTCTCTCGGTCAAATTGTTTATCTTCGTTGGACATGGCATATCCTGTCTCTATCTACACCTGTCTTTATATACTATTATGAGAAGGGATATCATGTCTATAAAAATCTGATTTCTTCATTAGTAAAGCTCAACAACTCGTTATGCTTCGTAGATATCCTACCCAAAAAACGGTTGACACTAATTTTGACCATCTTATCATAAGCTCATACAAAGAAAGAAGTGCCTAATTTGTGTAAGGGCAATAAATTTATGAGCCAGACTAAGAAGCGTACCAAGTTCCTGAGAAAGCAACCTGTTAATCGGCGAGTAATGATAGCGTTACTGCCTTGTGTGGCCGGCAGCATCCATTTCTTTGGCTGGCGTTGCCTTTTCATACTTATTTGGTCGGCGCTGGTTGGTTTCATCGTTGAGTTCATTTTTTCGCGGCAGCGTGGTGAGCCTGTTAGTGAAGCCGTTTTCGTCACCAGTACGATATTCGCTCTGATTATGCCTCCAACGGTTCCGCTGCATGTATTGACTATAGGTGTTGCCTTTGCTGTTGCTTTCGCAAAAGAAGTTTTCGGCGGATTCGGGCGCAACATTTTTAATCCCGCGATGGCAGGAAGATGTTTTGTTTATATTTGCTTTCCTATTGCGCTTACAGCCACCTGGGCCCCGGCATCAAAAGGACAGTTGGGAGCTTTGGCTAAATGGACAACTGCCCAGAACAAAGATGCAATAACAAGCGCTACGCCTATGGCCCATTTGAAAGCCGGCAGAATCGTCCTGCAAAATAAAATCAGTGAAAATACTTATAAGCAAATACCGGCTGATATTACTGAAGGCCAAGTCGTAAATGTCACGAGAAGAACATTTTACCATGCACTGGTATTTGGACAAATAAGTGGAACAATGGGAGTAACAAGTGCATTTTTAATCTTGATTGGGGGCATTTATCTTTTCTGGACTAAAACGGCGAGCAGGACGATTATTCTGACTTTGGTTATTACATACGCGGTTTTGAATCAGGTTCTGTACGCTTTCGGTGCCGAGCCAGTACCCGGTGCATTACCTGCTGTGCTCGGAGGCGGGTTTTTATTCGGTGCTTTCTTTATGGCGACCGATCCTGTTAGTGCTCCCCGGACAGAACCGGCCAAGGTTATCTACGCCGTTTTGATCGGAGTCTTTGCGACTATCATAAGAAACTTTTCGATATTCAATGGTGGATTGATGTTCTCGGTTCTAATCGGAAATATGTTTGCTCCGATATTGGATTACACAGTACAGGCGAACAAGAAACGCAAAGCTGCCAAAGGAGGTGGCTGATGCGAGAGAAATGGTGGTTTCCCGTTGTCTATATGTTTGTGATGACAGCGTTTTTCAGTTCGATTGTGATCGGGTTTTCGCAGTTCACCAGTGATCGGGTCGAGGCGAATCAATACCTTGCTTTTGAGAGGGCGATTTTAGCCGTACTGCCTGATATGCTGGATGCAGGCGACAGTAGATTGGAATTACACAGAAAATTTGTCGAGCTTGTTGGCCAGCCGGATGCCAAGTCGGGCGGCGCCTGCACGTTGGCCCGGGAGGGGCAGATTGTCGCCTATGCTCTGCCGATATCCGGCCAGGGATTCTGGGCTCCCATCAAAGGCGTTATTGGTATAAAGGCGGATCGGCAGACGATTACGGGGATAGCTTTCTACGAACAAAACGAGACGCCGGGACTCGGGGCTCAAATTACCAAGACTGGATTCACAAGTCAATTTCAAGGCAAGGTCATTTCATCTACCGGCAAACCGCTTAATATAAAGCGGCCCAGCGATGCGTTGGGAAAAAGCGATGTGCACGCGGTTACCGGCGCGACTCAGACGAGTGCAAGACTGGAGAGGATAATTAATGATGCATTGAAAAATTGGCTTTCGGAATTTGCCCAAACGAATGTGGAGGGCCGGACACAGTGAACAAGAAATCTGAAGCCGGGAAAATTATAGTAGATGGATTGTGGCGAAACAACCCGGTATTTAAGCAGGTATTGGGTATATGCAGCACACTGGCGGTGACTAATCTTGTGCTTAATACTGTCGTTATGTGTGTTGCGCTGATATTTACGCTGTCCCTGAGTGCGGCGACCGTATCTCTGTTGAGAAAATTTACCCCGCGAAATATAAGAATGATGATTGAAACTTTGATTATAGGATTTTACGTAATAATCGTTGATTTGTTGCTCAAGGCGTATTGGCCGGAGATGAGCACTAACCTCGGGCCTTATGTAGGACTTATAATTACTAACTGCATCGTAATGGGCAGATGTGAGGCTTATGGTAATACTAATCCGCCGGGGCTTGCATTTTTGGACGGCTTTTTCAACGCCCTTGGTTACTCGTTTATCCTGCTGATAATTGCGACTATTCGGGAACTGTTAGGTATGGGAACGATTTTGGGCTATCCGATGCCATATTTCAGCGGACCTTACTGGGACAAGTGGATAATAATGGTCGCGCCGCCCGGAGCCTTCTTTATGTTAGGGGTAGTGACGTGGATATTCAGGTCAATTGAAATAAGAAGGGAAAGAGTGAACAAATGAATGCAGGACCGGAAATATCTCAGGCATTTGTAGTGTGTATTTCTGCGGTGTTTACACAGAATATTCTGCTCACTTACTTTTTGGGTCTTTGTCCATTCCTCGGAGTTTCGCGAGAGGTTAAGACGGCGACGGGATTAGGTTTCGCAGTGATATTTGTCCTGACTACAACATGTATGCTTAACTGGCTGGTTTATCGCTATGTTCTTGTGCCCCTCAATTTGGAATTCTTCAGGTTCATTCTTTTTATAATTATCATTGCTGCATTTGTGCAGCTTGTCGAGATGGTTCTTGATAGATATTCACCATTCCTGTACCAACAGCTTGGTGTGTTCCTGCCGTTGATAACCGTCAATTGTGCAATCCTTGGTGCATCACTGTTTATGGTGATTCGGGACTACAGCTTTATAGTTACCGTTGGTTATGGATTTGGCAGCGGGTTAGGCTGGTTTCTGGCTATAATCGCGATGGCGGGTATCAGGCAAAAACTGGTCAACGACCGTATTCCTCAAGGTTTGCAGGGACCGGGGATAACTCTCATAATTGCCGGTTTGATGGCACTGGCATTTATGGGATTTTCAGGTGTGCTGCAGGCAAGGTAGCACGACTCGATTTATAAAGGACATAAATGGTTCTTGAGATATTGGTTGCGGTTATAGTGGTTAGCTCAATCGGTACGGGATTGGCTGCGCTTTTAAGCATTTGTGAACATTTCCTTGCAAATTACGGCCCATGTCAGATCAACATTAACGACGAACGTAACATTACTGTCAAAGGAGGTAAGGACCTTCTTTCAATGCTGACTGCGGAAAAGATATTCATCTCCAGTGCCTGCGGCGGGCGTGGTACGTGTGGATTATGCAAGCTGAAGGTATTGGAAGGCGCAGGGCCCCTGCTGCCGACTGAGATGCCATACCTAAGTAAAGAGGAAACAGAATCGAACGTGCGACTGTCATGCCAGGTCAAGGTCCGCAACGATTTGAGTATCGATATCCCGCCTGAGCTATTCACAGCTGGTGAATATGTCTGCAGGTGTGCTGAGATAGTGGAACTTACGCATGATATGAAGCAGTTTCGTTTTGAGATCGTTGAGCCGAAACAAATTGATTATATTCCGGGCCAATATATACAGCTATTAACGCCTGTTTATAAAAAAGGCATAGAAGAAGTATATCGAGCATACTCGATTTCCAGTGATCCAGCGGAGAAACACAATATTGAGACAATCATCAGACTCGTGCCTGGTGGGATTTGTACGACCTACTGTTTCGAATACCTAAAGGTCGGTGATGAAGTGATGCTTAACGGACCTTACGGTGATTTTCGACTGTCCGATACCGATGCGCCGATAGTATTCATAGCCGGTGGTTCGGGAATGGCGCCCATAAAGTGCATATTACATTATATGAAGAATACGGCCAATAACAGGAAAGCAACGTACTACTTCGGAGCAAATAAAGTCGATGAGTTGTTTCTGCTCGATCAGATGAAAGAGTTTGAATCAGATTTGGCTGATTTCAGGTTTGTGCCGGTGGTAGCTGGCCCTCAAGAAAATGAAAACTGGGACGGTGAGATCGGGCTTGTAACCGAAGCTGTTCAGCAGGATTTAGACAATGCCTCAGAATACGAAGCTTACATTTGTGGAAGTCCGGGGATGATTGACGCGTCAATAAAAGTTTTAGCTGAACTCGGGATGAAAGAAGAGAGAATTTTCTTTGACAAATTCGAGTAGAATGTTGAAAGAGTTCGATTATGAAAGAATCACCCCAAACAAGAAATCTGGAACATATATTACGGTCGTCTAAATTGGTAGCGGGCGGCTTTATGGGTGATGATTCTCGAAGTTTTAATGAGGTTATTGACGCTGATGCTTCTCAGATATCAAAGCTTGGCTATACAATGGAAAAGATCGCCGCAAGGATGCAGGAAATAACAGATACTGCAAAAACCGGACTTGGAAATTGGGTAGAGGTAGATGATGAGCTACGGGCAGTAGCGGAAGAAGCTAAAGGTTCGCTAATCTGCGCATGGCCGCATCCCGGACGATACGTAAAGAGGGTAACAACCGTAGATCGCCGCAATTCCGGTGAAACTATCCGCTGGTCGGACTTGAATATTCATCTAATTGCCGAACATGGTTTCTTCGAGGGTAGAGGCGCTGCATTCAGAATTGAGCCAGAGAAATTGATAAACGTCATCTTCTAAAACAGCCAGATGGTTGGAGCCAGAAAAGTTCTCCATAGAGAGTAGCCTGCCCCCAAAAATGTTCCAGTTTTAGTGAGAGTATAATCGGCAGATTTGGTATAATATTAATTCTAAAATATAGGAGTTTAATCAAATGAGCTACAAACTGTTTATTATCACTGTTATAGCTGCCATTTTTTCAGTATTAGCAAGCATAACATTCGCTGTTTTCTCTTCCGATAAAGAATTGGAATTTATGAAGTGGAAGCACCAAACCTCAAGCTTTTGCCGAAAAACAAATATTTTTAACAATTTTAAAGATAAAATCGGATTACTTCTTCTATTCGACCCTTGCATGTAGGACCACCGGCCCATCACCCCAGGCTGTCGGTGGAACGAGTAGTGCTGAAGCCTGGCTAAGCTTACCTATCGGAGCAGTCTGACCCGTATAAGGATGGAACCACTCGGCGGTGAGCATTTTGCTGACGTTGTCCAGCTTGAAGCTGAAAGGCTTAGCTGCGTTGAGGAATACTATGTACTCATGGCCCGGATTGGCCAGGCAATACCCCTGGCTGACGATATCCTGCGGCTGCATGAGCCAGTACTGCGTTCCAGCAAAAAACTCATACAAATTCTTGAAGTACGCATAACCCGCAGGCATCTCCTGTGGATGGATCACATCCCAGGCCGTGTTAGTGTAGTAATATACTATCGCCCCGGCTCCCATGCAGATTTCCCACGCCCGGCGACAGACCTCTTCCGGAGATTGAACCACACGGTAGGTCTTGTCGTCTTTGCCTCCCAGACCCCATTCGTAGCCAAACTCGACATTGACGATTGGCCATGAGTTCTGTTGCCTCTGCCGGAGAATCGTTTGTCGCCATTTACTGTGCTGCTGGTCCGAGCGGAAGCTGAGCAATTCATTATATGCGCCACTGTCGTAAGCGGCGTTGTCATCGTGGTTGGTAATCAAACGTTGGTAAGGATCGACACTGCGAATCAGACGAAAGCGGCTGAGCTTGTATTCGAGATCTTTCTCGTTGTGAGCTTCCTTGGAGAAATCCCACACGACATTCGGATAGGCCCCATAGCGAGCCATCATCCATTTGAAAAACATGTCGTCGTCCGCCGAGCCTCTTTGGGGCCACCGAACCATTTTGTTGTACACCTTAATCATGATGTGCGCAACAATCCCTCTTTCGTACAGTGAATGGATAACCCGATCGTAGTGTTTCCAGTAGGACAGGTTAAAGCGGCTATGATCCGGC
>CBDURK010000176.1:0-6530 GCA_965369645.1 uncultured bacterium
CTACTACGGGTCTGGAAGAAGCGATGCTTGCTTTGTACGAGCACACCGGTGAAAAGCGATATCTTGATTTTTGCGTAAACAGTAGGAAATTGCCGGACTGGAATACCGAGCTGATTCAAGGGAGATGGGGAAATCTCGAAGGGCACGCATATTATCATTTGTGCCATTGTCTTGCGCAATTAAGGTTACACAATATACAACCAAATCCGGGGCTAATGAGCCAATCGCGGAAAACTTTCGATTTTTTAGTTAGACAAGATGGGTTGCTGATACCGGGGCTATGCGGTTATCAGGAATGCTGGCATAGTAATCAGCAGGGATTTTTTAAGTTGGGTGAGACATGTGCCACTGCTTATCTGGTTCGATGGCTGGATGCGTTGTTTCAGATTGAAGGTGAATCCATCTACGGCGATATAATGGAGCGAACGATATATAATGGACTGTTTGCTGCCCAATCTCCCGATGGTCGTCGTCTTAGATATTATGCACCTTTTGAAGGGCCGCGGGTGTATTTCGATGGTGACACTTATTGTTGTCCGTGTAATTTCAGGCGAATTATAGCTGAACTACCGGGTATGATTTACTATCACAGGAACGAAGGTTTGGCGATCAATATGTATGCCAAGTCTTCCGCTGTTTTAGAAATCAGAAAAGGCCTCTCTCTTGAGGTTCATCAAGTCACAGACTATCCGAACTCCGGAAATGTGGTTATTCACCTCAAGCCGTCAAAGCCAACTCATTTTCCGTTGTATTTACGGATTCCACGTTGGTGTGAGAAAGCAAATATCACGATTAATGGTGATACAACCAAGATAACTGCTGAGGGTGGTTCATTCTTTAGGGTTAGCCGGAAGTGGAAAGCCGGTGATGAAGTCAGGCTGCAAATGCCGATGCCGCTGCGGCTGGTTAAAGGAAGAAAGAGTCAGGCGGGGCGTGTTGCTGTTATGCGTGGTCCTATGTTATTTTGCCTGAATCCTGAACGCCAAAAAGATTTTGATCCTGAAATAATGAGACTCATGTGGCTTGACCCATCTTCTCTAAAACTGTCCGGTAAAGACGATTCTATTCGTCCCAATGGTTTAACCTGTGAGGCGTTATTCTGGAACCCTAATAATTACAACGCTGCGGGAAAAGCCAACATAAAACTGACTCTTACGGTGTATGCCGATCCAGGTTGTAAGGCGACATATTTTCTCGTTCCGAATCCGGAGGTAGATGTATTGACAGATGATGAGTTGATAGGGCTTGGCATTTAATATTTAAGGATTATCTGCTCTTTTCTTTCTCTGTCTATTTTTCCTGTTTCCGGATGCTGGTTTGGGATTTGCGGCCGATTGTTTGCTTTTTTTTGGCATATTTTTGGCTTGGTGCTCGAATGCTTCAAGTTCGGTTTGCTGGCCTTTGTCGCCCATGGCTTCCATCCATTCCAGCAGATGCTTTCTTAGCTCTGCTTTGACTCTTGCATATTTCGGATTGTGGGCGAGATTGTTCCACTCGTATTGGTCCTTCTTGATATCATATAGTTCTTCCGCCGGTCTGTGTTCGTAACGGCTAACCTTATCCGCAGCATCGGTATCGGTTGCCGCTTTCTCTTGCCATGATTTGAAGATTTTCGAATTAGTGCAGACGTTCTGGAATTTTGTATCCGGGGTGAAGTTCCAGACGTATTTAAATTTGCTTGAGCGAATCGAACGAATGCCGAAATGCTCGGAACTATTAATGATACCACGAGTCGTCATTTCACCGAAAACGTATTCCTTATGTTCTTTTGCCTTTCCAAAGAGAACCGGTAAGAGACTCTTTCCGTCGAGTACTGACGGCGGCGCTCCGCCTGCGGCCTCTATATATGTCGGCAGGACATCAATATATTCTATCAATGCTTTGCTGACTGTGCCGGGCTTGATTTTGTCGGGCCAGCGGGCAATAAAAGCGGATTGCAGTCCCGTATCGTAGCACGTCCATTTTCCGAATGGGAAACTCGAACCCTGCTCACTGACTACTATGAGAAGTGTATTATCCGCAAGGTTGTACTTGTCTAATAATGCAAGGGTGTCACCAACCTGTCCATCGTAATATGTAATCTCAGCCAGATATCTGGTCATATTCTCACGTGTCTCTTTGGTATCAACGAAGTAGGGGGGCAGTTTCAATTTAGCCGCATCGTAGCGTGAGGCATCGCCTTTGTTCCATGGTGAATGCGGTTCGTTGGAACAGGCGAAGAGGCAGAAAGGGGTTTCGCTTTCTTGGCACTCGCTTACGAACTTATCGAGGGCTGCGAAGTCGGGATTATTTCCTTTGCCTGAATATTCGAACGGAAATATTTCATCCGGTTTAATATGCCGCTTACCGCTCAATGCAACACGGTAGCCGAGTGGTTTTAAGTAGTGGACAACGCTTTTGGTACCCTCTTTGGCAAAGGTGTGATTAGGATAAGCGCCGCTCTTAACCGGGTACAGGCCTGTATAGATGTTGTGCCGTGTGGGTGAGCACATAGGCGCCGCCTGGAAGCATTGTGTAAAAAGCATCCCTTGGGATGCAAGTTTGTCTATGTTCGGCGTAAAGGCCTGCCCGCCATAGCAGCCGATGTCTCGAAAAGTGCAGTCATCGGCAATAATGAAAACGAAGTTGGGTTTCCTGGTTTTCCCTGCTCCTAATGAAACTCCACTCATACCCGTCAAAGCTCCAATCGCCGCCATCTTTAAGAAATCACGTCTTTTAATATCTTTCATCAATTTTAACTCCCAAGTATTGTTTCCTCGTTGAACTTGAGCCGCCGCTAAAAATACATTGTCCTTAAGAAAATCTCATATCAAATATCATATCAAAAATGTCTCTGTAATTCGAGTAATCCAACTGCTTATGAAAGGTTTTTTCAATATATGTTTATTTTGTTACATTCTTGAGCATTATGATATTATTATAGGTGTTAGATGACTTAAGCATTTGTCAGAGGTTGTAATCTGGTTAATCTCAGGTTATCTGTTTCGAAAAGAATTTGTTTATAGAGATGTAGATGGATCGTCGTACTTTTCTCAAAATGATAGGTGTATCCGGCAGTCTTATGGCTTTTGGAAGACTTTCCAATGCCAATGAAAGCTTGCGCAAACGTATAAGTCAGCCGAATATAGTTATGTTTTTTGTAGATGATATGGGATGGCAGGATACTTCAGTAGCATTTCACCGTGAGACAACGCCTTTTAACCGTCGTTATCGTACGCCGAATATGGAGCGGTTGGCTCAAGAAGGGATGAAGTTTACACAGGCATATTCATGCTGCGTATGCTCGCCGAGCCGTGTCAGCCTGATGACAGGTCTGAATGCTGCCAGGCACCGCGTAACAAACTGGACGCTGCGCAAGAATGCATCCAATGACGCCCGTCATAATAAGCTGCGATTTCCAGTTTGGAATGTGAATGGTTTAAGTCCTGTTTCGGGAGTCGAACGAACCGTATATGCAAAGATCCTGCCTCAGCTCTTGAATGGGTCGGGATACCATACGATCCATGTGGGAAAAGCGCATTTTGGAGCTATTGGAACACCGGGAGAGGATCCGCTCAACCTGGGATTTGATGTGAATATAGGTGGTCATGCAGCGGGAGGTCCCGGCAGTTATCTCGGAACTCAGAATTTCAGCGCAGTATGGCGCAAAGGGGACGGCGTATGGGACGTTCCGGGTCTGGAGAAATACCATGGCAAAGATATATTTCTAACCGACGCTTTGACAATAGAAGCCAACAAAGCCATGGATGAAGCGGTAGCGCACGGCAAGCCATTTTATCTTTACATGTCGCATTATGCTGTCCATGTTCCGTTTGCAGAGGATAGCCGCTTTATACAAAAATATACCGAAGCGGGCCTTGATCCGAAAGAGGCGATGTATGCGGCGATGGTCGAGGGGATGGATAAGTCATTAGGTGATATTATGGCCAATATCAAAGGTCACGACATTGAGGACAATACCGTTATTTTATTTATGTCCGACAACGGCGGATTAAGCGCCAGTGGCCGAGGGGGGCAGCGACACACACATAATAAGCCTCTGAGCAGCGGCAAAGGGTCATCTCATGAAGGAGGAGTTCGTGTCCCTATGATAGTCAAATGGCCGGGGACAACACAGCCAGGAAGTGTTTGTAATGACTTTGTGATTATCGAAGATTATTTTCCGACAATTCTGGAGATTGCCGGCGTGGAAAATTATCAGCAGATTGGAGAGAAGGTTGACGGTATCAGTTTTGTTCGGCGATTAAAGGGAAAGAGTGAGTATCGAAAAGAGCGGTCACTAATCTGGCATTTTCCGAATAACTGGGGGCCAACCGGTCCAGGAATCGGTCCACACAGCGCAATACGTTGTGGCAATTGGAAGCTTATTTACTATCACGCAACTCAGGAATATGAACTGTTCAATATTAACAGAGATATCGGAGAAACTGATAATCTGTTTGAGGAAAAGCAAGAAATTGCTATACAACTTGCAGTTGAACTCAGAGACTTTCTAAGACAAGCCGATGCCCAAATGCCCATCGACAAGGGAACCGGAAAGCCTGTGCCCCTGCCTGAAATATAAACATAGTCAGCTATAATGATACAGATTAGACAAATGACAATCGACGATGTTCCGCTTGGTTTAAAATTGACCCGGCAGGCTGGATGGAACCAAACCGAATCGGATTTGCATCGTTTCCTGAAGCTGGAACCCGAAGGCTGTTTTGTAGCGGAATTTGGTGGGCGTTCTGTGGGGACTACGACTACCTGTATCCTTGGTCATGTAGCCTGGGTAGCCATGGTCCTGGTAGATGTGGACGCACGAAGTAAAGGCATCGGCACAGAACTATTGAAGCATTCACTCAATTATCTTGATAAGAGAAATGTGAAAACTGTTTGTCTTGATGCAACTTCTGCAGGTCAGCCTATCTACGAGAAATTGGGTTTTACGCCGGAATACCAATTGGCTCGGTTCGAAGGAATAGCGCCATCAGGAAAAAGAGGGACACTCGTAAGCAAAGTTACACCGGCGATGTATGCAAGTATAATTGAGTTTGACAAGTGGATGACAGGCACAAATCGCGGGAAAATACTTAGCGGGCTTTTCGAGGATTTTCCTGAAGATATACGTATCATTCAACATGGTGACAAAATTGATGGATTTATCTTAACACGTCCCGGAGCAAATGCCATTCAGATAGGTCCGTGCATTGCGAGCTCAGATGCCGGTTCGGTTTTATTATCCGATGCTTTGGGGCGTTGTGCGGCAGAGCCGGTATTCGTCGATATACCTGTCGATAATACCGATGCGGTGAAAGTCGCCGAGTCGAGCGGATTAAAAATTCAACGATATTTTATGAGAATGTATCGCGGCGAGTATGTTGAGGACAATATCCAGGCATTGTGGGCTGGTTCAGGCCCTGAGAAAGGATGAATCTGTCATATTAAGGAATGAAGATAATAGAATATGCTGGCTATCGTGGCGCCAATGGAGATAAGCATAGCGATATTCCAAACCAATGCTTTTATGCCTGTTGGCTTGTCTTTGCCGAGATACCTTTTACTGTTGTTGAGAATGAAGAAAGCAATGAAGGCGATGGGCAGCATCAGTCCGCAAATCGCCGAGGCAGGTATGGCGATCCAGGGTCCTATTTGTCCCCAGAGTACGACACCGACGACACCGGGTGCAGGAATCAGGCAGGCCAGCCGGTAACGCCATCCGCCCGGCTCGACACCGAATAGTTCACAGGCGGCGAAGCCGCAGATGAGCATGTGCATAGTAATCGAACTCAGAGCCATGCCCAGTATTCCCATGCCAAAAACGATCCTTGAAAAGAACATGTTCAATCCTGTGGACTCAAGCATGGCTGCGACCTGGATTGGAGAGAGTTTTGTGGAACCTGAAGCAAATTGCTCAGGGTCATAAATCGTGCATCCGGTTGCGATGATCATCAATGATGTCGCAATACAAAATGGCACCAGCATACCGGTCATCAAATCAAATCTTGATAAGCCTCTGTGTTCTTTGCCCCATCCTCTTGCGAGTAGAGTATAAGGAAAGAGAAATGTGGCATTTATCCCCGTAGCTGCGCTAAAGGCTGCCATTACAATAGAAACTCCCCGCCGGTCCGTTGGAATGTGCAGTGGTAAGAATC
Source organism: uncultured bacterium (assembly GCA_965369645.1). GTDB lineage: Bacteria > Planctomycetota > Phycisphaerae > Sedimentisphaerales > Anaerobacaceae > NIOZ-UU13. The sequence goes on from CBDURK010000176.1 coordinate 6,138, forward strand.
CTTTGAAAAGTTTACCCCACTCTACTCCTCCTTCCATTGCCCGGCGCACTATCACGATTGTGAAAGCGAGGATAATCATCCAGACCAGACCTTTGAGGGCGCGTTCATAGAATCTGACCCCTTTATGCCCACTGCCGTAGCTCCATGTGGCAATAGTTGATATGGTCAGGATGCAGAGTCCGATGCAAATCAAGACAATTGTCTGCGAGGTGGGTGAAGATGGCTGCCATCCGGTAATTGCCTTTATCATATCATCAGTCATACCGGCGGCCAATGCGTATTGGGGCAAATGCCATATTATCGTTGCCAACAAAGCCCCGATTGCCCAGCTCCAGGCAACAACAGGATGGATGTAACGCTTCATTGCGTCAAAGGGCCGGACTCCGGTGGATA
>CBDURK010000177.1:0-6526 GCA_965369645.1 uncultured bacterium
TTTACAAACCCGTTTATTTAGAGGAGGAGTAGTGATATGTTAGTAAAGCGAGTAACCCCTATTTTCCTGGTGATAATGGCCGTAGCCACACTTGATGTGTTTGCGGCGCCTACTCTCGATCAATCGCATCTTGGTGGCGGGACGCTGAGGGACGCTATACAAAAAAACCATCAGATAGCCCAGACCTTCACGGTTGGTATTGCAGGGACTCTGGACAGTGTTGATCTGGACCTGAATTACGAAAGTGTGGTTCCAACATATGATATTACTGTTGAAATACGCACCACTACGAGCGGATTACCGGATGGACCGGCGAGTACTTTGGCTTCTGTCCAGTTTGACACATCTGTGTTGACACCTACTTTTACACTTTATTCGATTGATTTTAGCCCTTTCTTCATACCATTATCTGTGGGGGATCAATTGGCGATTGTACTCACTTCGGAGGAGGACGCTGAAGCGACGGCGTGGCGTGGCGCAGACGATGCCTATCCTGGAGGCAAGTGGTACTTCGACTCTGGAGCTGGGTGGGAAACGGAGGGTAAGGATCTTGACGGTTATTTTCAGACGTATGTTGAGCCGAGCGTCATTCCGGCTCCGGCCGCACTTCATTTGGTTGTGATAGGTTTTTCTTACTTTGTCCTGCAAAGGAGGAAATTTGTGTAAGATTGACCGAAACCTTATGTAAATTAACAGTACTTTGCCGCAAATTATCCACAGATCAAAAACGATGGTAAGTACCTTTCCCTTCGATTAAACTCAGTTTAAAACTATTTTAATCAGAGCAGGCCCTTTGGCTTCCGGCAGAAAAGCAAGTGAGCTAATACTGGGAATAAACTGGGAAAGCATAGCCCCCTACCGCAGGCAATAGAGAATTAAGCCCCGGGTAGATAAGCTTTGTTATCCCACAGGGTAAACCCACAGGGCAAGCTCACGGAGTAAAAATGGATAATGTAGAATTGAGAAATGGTAAGCGGTGCACACTCTACAGGCTGGTTGTACCCGAGTGGATGGGGAACACGCCCAAACGAGTTTGAACGTGCCACCCATTCGGGAATTAGCGGGGCTTGCCATATCGACTTGAAGTGGTTATTATATGCGATTATGCTGCATTACAGATGTGGTAGGTACAGCAGGTCAATGGTTGCTTAAAGTTGTATGAAAGGAATCCATTATGAGCGGAAAAAACATTTCTCGGCGTCAGTTTATTAAGGGCACCACCGCATTAGCTGGAGCCACATTGCTGTCATCGTGTAATATTGGGCCATTTGCCACGAGTCGCAAGATGACGGCAGTGGATCAGGTAGCTTTGGGCAAGACAGGAATTAAGCTTAGCCGGCTTGGTATCGGAACGGGCAGTAAAGGCGGCAGTATCCAGCGGGCTTTGGGTGCCGAAGGTTTTAACCGGCTGATACGCTATGCTTATGATCAGGGGATTACGTATATCGATACGGCCGATAGCTACAAAACGCATACAATGGTTCGAGAGGCGATCAAGGGCCTTCCACGTGAGAAGCTGTTCATACAGTCCAAGATGCCGGGTGTGCCGGAGAAGCCTCGGGAGGTGCTGGACCGCTATCGTACGGAATTAGGCGTTGATTATATCGACAGCCTGTTATGTCACTGTATGGTCAAGGCGAACTGGGAGGATGACCACAAGCGGATGATGGATATCTTCGAGGACGCCAAAGACAGGAAGATTATCCGTGTCCATGGCGTGTCGTGTCATTCGCTGCCCGCGACGACAAAGGCGGCGGAACTGGATTGGGTTGATGTGAATCTGGTGCGTATAAATCCGCAGGGAGTGCATATGGATACGCCGGCTGAGACCTGGAGCGCTGTGAGCGATTCGTCTCATTTGCCTGATGTGCTCAGGCAAGTAAAGATTATGCGGCAAAACGGACACGGCATTATAGGAATGAAAATTATCGGGAACGGTGATTTTACAAAAGCCGAGGACCGAGAGAAGTCCATACGCTTTACGATGCAGTCCGGCCTGGTTGATGCTGTTGTGATAGGCTTAAAGAGTACTGCGGAAGTCGATGAGGCCATTGAACGCATTAATAGCGCCCTTGCCGAAATTGCCTGAAAGTGCGATTCGAGAGGGTCCTTCGATTTCTATCAGGACAGATGGTAGAGAATTTAGCCCTACGACAAATAATACCCCCCGCCGTTGATTTTTTTGGCGAATCAGCACGGCCAAACAAGCTTGGCCGTGGCACCCTCATTCGTAAATTTGGACCGTTTCATTATGACCTTTCGTGGGAATAACAATCTCCTGCAACAGGCCGAAATGTGCCGCAATAGATTAGTGATAAATAGGGTTGGCATCAGAAATAGGAATATGTTAAGTTAGGGCGTTTGGCGAAAGTCACAATTTATGCATTATTATTAATATTTCCCATTATTTTCGTATAATAATGCAGTTGAGCAGGCACTATTTAATAGAACATGTTGTGTAAAAGATGTTCCATTTATTAGAGTGCCTTTTGTTGATATAAAAGGTGGTTACTTTTCGTACATCTGGTTTTAGTTTGGAGGACATTAGAATGAAAAAAGCAATATTCGCTTTCATATCAATTCTTTTGCTTTGTGGGGCCGTATCGGCTTATGATACAGAGATATCGTGGATTCATGGGAATGACCCGCCGGATTTCAGTAGAACTCCTGAGAATCCCACTACTGCGGGTTTGGTTTATTTCACGGTGCCGACCGACGTATTTTTCAATCAATGGACTGCCGAACGTACTCTTGGGGGCACGCCCACCCTTTCGATTGACCCTGTGGCACGGGAGATAGAGATTTGGTTTCAGGGGCCGGTAACTGATGGTGCTGCGTTCGTAGATCCCGACCCTGTGAGTGGGCTTGAAGGTCATTTTGGGCCTCTCGAAGAGGGTACATGGCTTTTATATGTCCATTTTCCGGGTACTATCTGGTTTGACAGATTTGAAGTTAGCCCCCCTACCCCTCTTATATCCGGGCGGGTACGAACGAGCGGCGGAGTGGGGATTGGTGATGTGGATCTCACTTTCAGCAACGGCGGCGGCAGTACCGTTACCGACAGCAGCGGCTTTTATAACAAGAGAGTGCCGGGAGGCTGGTCGGGGACCGCAACGCCGACCAAAGGCGATTATATCTTTACTCCGTCACAGAGGTCATACCTGGATGTAATCTCAGATATACCAGACCAGGATTACATAGGTCTTACAGTTCCTCCGCCAGCAAAAGATTATTTTACCGAGTATTTTTCTTCTGAAGAGGATATCTTTGATCTGTCGAACAGGTCAGTAATGTTCACGCCTACCACTGACGGTAGTTTCTACAGCGGGAGCCAACAAGAGATTACAAAGTTGCCGACCGACCCGACCGGAGGTAAGGAGCTTCCGCTGGGTGATGACGATTACGAGCTTGTTCAGTTGAATGGCCAGGAAACAGTGTTTATCTTCAGCAACAGCTTTGCGAGGTTCTATGTCGGCAGCAACGGTTACATAACCTTTACCGAGGGAGATAACGAACATTCCGAGTCTTTGCCGGACCATTTTGACTCAAAACGTATATCCGTCTTGTTCGAGGACCTCAATCCTTCCGGAGGCGGAATAGTAAGCTGGAAGGAAACGGCTGACCGTGCAGTTGTAACGTGGGAGAATGTTCCCGAATACGGAAGCGGCAATTCCAATACGTTTCAGATTGAGATGTTTTTTGACGGGAGGATACAACTTTCATGGCTTACTATCGAAGCGGTGAACGGTATTGTTGGTTTGTCTAACGGCCTTGGTGTACCGGGTGATTTCGAAGAGACGGACATCTCGGATAAGTATCCATTGCTGCCTCCGGTGCTTATGAATTTTACTGAGCACTTTTCTTCCGAGGCGGATACCTTTGACCTGTCGAACAGAACGATTATGTTCGAGCCCGCGACAGACGGAACTTCCTATAGTGCATATCAAAAAAAGATTACACAATTACCGAGCAACCCCGCCGGAGGTACGGAGATTGAACTGGGGGATGATGATTACATGTTGGTAAGGTTAGGCGGACAGGCGACTGTGTCAATATTCGGCAGTGTCTTTGCGAGCTTTTTTGTAGGGAGCAACGGTTTCATAACCTTTACCGAAGGAGATGACGATTATTCCGAATCTTTGGCGGATCATTTTAGAACGCTTCGTATATCCATCTTGTTCAATGATCTCAATCCATCCGGAGGCGGGCTGGTAAGCGCAAAGCAATTGGCGGACCGCGTGGCGGTGACATGGGAGAATGTTCCCGAATACGGCGGCAGCAACTCCAATACATTCCAGATTGGGATGTATTTTGACGGGAGGATACAAATTTCCTGGCTTACGATTGAAGCTGATAACGGCATTGTGGGCTTATCAGACGGTCTTGGTGTGCCGGAAGATTTCGAGGAGGTGGATTTTTCAGAGCTTTAATTATGCAGGCTTAGAATCAATAGCGGTGAAATTAAATGACTGGTGGGGCCGGACTGAAGCTCCGGCCCACCCTGACGAGCAAGCTCCACAATACATATCTGAAATGAATTTCGTTTTACCTTTTTCCTCTTTTGCTCTACAATCAGCTAATGGTTTATCTTTGGTCGATAGTATTAATTATTCTCAATTCAGCGTGGCTGGGACTGGTCGTTTTCGGACTGCCGGGTAACTGGCTGATTGTCATATCCACCTGTATGTTTGCATGGTGGCGATGGGGTAATAGTGTCTTTTCCATTTATACATTGATTGCGATATTGGTTCTGGCTGTTCTGGGCGAGCTTGCAGAGTTTACTGCGGGGATGATAGGTGCCAGAAAATCAGGAGCAAGCTGGCTGGGCTCAATCGCGGCACTTTTCGGTGCGGTGACGGGTGCGGTTTTTGGTACATTTCTGATACCTATACCTTTTTTGGGTACCCTTCTTGGCGCCTGCCTTGGCGCGGGGCTGTGCGTGTGGGCGATGGAGTTTTCCCGGGGTAAAAAGGCCGAGCATTCATTGCGCTATGCCATAGGTGCCGGACTCGGCGAATTCTTCGGTATTACGACAAAATTTGCCCTTGGCATTCTCATCTGGTTTGTCGTGGCAGTAGCGGCCTTTTGGCCATGAAAAGACCTTACCCGCAATTCTAAAAAAGTTCATCATTCCGAAATGATACGGCCGTTGTCCTTATGTAAAGTCCGGAAAAACATAAAGTGCAATTCAGCAAGGGCAATCTTGAAGTACCTTCGAAAAAAAACTCTCTGATTGTTTGGATACATCTACTTTGTTTATTATATTTTAATTACTGGAGTTAGCTGCGGTGCCACTCCAGAAGACACAATGTGGAGGAAGGTAAAATGATCGAGGTATCCGCGAACGCACCCGGTGCGGGTTACAATGCGCACGTCATTGATGCAACTCGCAATGGAGCTCATAATTCGGCAAAAGCGACTGCTTTTGGAAAGATTGCTGACGATGATGCGGCTGCGGTAATAATTAACAATTTAATCTCAGCCGGGGCAGCCAACAATCCGCTTGACAGCAACAATAATCTTACCATTACCAGCATCATCAGAGATAATCTTCTGCACCTAAAACAATTAGCAAAGAAATTAGAGGGGCGGCTTCGAGAACTTGGTAATGAGGTTGGAAGCTTCAAAGACAACGGTGTATTAGACCGGCTGAAGAAAGAAATTGAAACCTTCAAAGGCGGTGGTGCTTTAGAACGCATAAAGAAAGAAATGAAGACCTTAAAAGACGGTAATAACGACTTAGAAGGCCTTCAGAAAGAAATAAAATCAATCATGGATTTCCAAGGATTTCTGCTTAGCGTTCATGAGAAAATATACGAGGTTACAAAGTATGTGCAGCTTCATCTTGAACAAACTCCAGATGTTGAGATTGACGAGAATTTAGAATTAGGCAAGCTTACGATATCTCAAATGAAAGAAGAAGCTATTCAGGCAATGCAAGGTCAGGCACGCCTGGAGCCTGAAAGAGTTTTGCGTTTTCTGAAAAACGCGACACAAGCAGATACGGCCTAAAACGCAGAATAAGGCTTTGCGATTCAGGGCATGCCGTGGCAATAAAAGACTTTAGTACAGTAAAGCTATATGTGTCGTATAATCGGGACCTGGTCGAGGGGGGCAGGTCCCGATTTTTTTTCATATCGTTGCAAATATGGAAACAATTGTCTGAATTCGAATTTTCCTTCGTATTTGATACCGGTTGTTGAGCCTTGACGCGGGCAATCCTAATCTGTTATACTTCATATTGATAAAGACGGAGGATGGAGGATTAGGATGTTATGAAGGCCGGATATTCATGAGTTCTGCGGACAATTTCTTTAGTTCTAATTGCTATCCTGCTGTACCCTTTTGCCTATGGGAAGACAATCTACGTGGATGATTACAGAGATAAATCCGATTCGCGCCGTTGGTTTCAACTACGAAGTAAGTCCATAGGGCTCAAGCAATTGCTTGTGTGCCTTGAAGTGGTACTGACATTGTTCGGCCGGTGTTCCGAGAACTTCTATCTTGTCGAAATCTCCCTGGCCCA
>CBDURK010000178.1:0-6512 GCA_965369645.1 uncultured bacterium
AAGGATGCCCTTCGGGCAACTACTTAAAAAAGATCCTTCGACAAGCCCAGGACAAGACGCTCCGCTAAAGGCATACGAGGATGACAATATTAGAGATTAATAAGGATTTTGAGTGAAAATGTGGTTGGTTTTGTGGCTTTTAAGCGTTTTTTGTCGAAAATTGCAGCTATTTTGCCTGTTTTAACGCATAAAAACTGTCACTTTTTTACTTACAATTCTACATCAATAGTGTAGTTATTTTTTAGATTTAGTGAGCGAGCGAGACATCAATGTTTTGTGAGGTTAGGCAGATTGAACAAGTTAGATGTTGACAGATCTTATTGGTGTGTGTAGAATTTTATGGCGTAGGATTTTTAGAATGACATAGAAACCACCGAAAGCAATGTACAACATGCATGGTTTTTCGAAAAAACAGTTCAGGTTGCATAGAACAGCATCGACTGTGTTGCTTGCCGTATATCTGCTTGTAACCACATCAGTCGATCTATTCCACAATGAAGCTTGTATGTTTGGTGCTTTACAACCCACAAATGTTATATGCCACAATGATTCTTGCCCAGCTTGTAAGTTTTTGGATAGCTCCAACTCAGCCGAATTGGATTTTAATCCATACTTAGTTATAACTACAAGCCAGGTTATTTCTCAACCCTTACCACATTTGATGGTCGTAAATTATGATGAGTGGTCCTGTTCAATCATTCCAAGAGCACCACCATCAATTACCATTTCTTAAGGTATAAGTCAGAGTATCAACACTCTATTCTACTTATACTGCAATTCAAAATTTTTACAAACGCCAGATTTATCATAGGCTTCTGTACAAAACACTGCTCGAAATCAAAGGGCCGTGAAATATTCTGGCTAATTCATAACATTAATAAGGAGATATAAATATGCAGGTAAAAAAGAGATTCTGCCTGCTTTTCCTTCTGGCTACCATAGTTTGTTCCAGTATTGGTTTTGCCGGGAATAAAGAGACTGAAAATCCTGATCTTAAAGAACTCAGACAACAGATTCTCGAACTGAAGCGGCAGATGAATGAGATGAATAAAATGAAACAAAAGCACGAAATTGAAATCAACGCGCTAAAAGAATACATCAGCAAACTTGGCCAAGCTGTTCCTGCTCCTGAGGAGGCCAAAGCCGAGGATGAAGCGGCACTTCTGCGTGAGCTGGCCGAAAGCATGGCAGGCGAAAAGAAACAGCAGAAAGAACCCGAAGAAACTGTCTATAAATTTGGCGGCCTTAGTTTGCAACAGCTTAATCCGGAAATCAGCGTCTCCGGAGATATTTTAGGTTACTACCGGCACCAGGACGAAACCAGAAAACGGACGGACGCTGAAGTCAGAGGCCTCGAATTGAATTTCCAATCTTATCTCGACCCCTATTCGAGGATAAAGGCTACCACACATATAAGTGATGATGGCGTCGATCTGGAAGAGGTTTACCTTACACATTTCACAGCACTCGAAAACGCCACTCTGGATCTCGGTCGATTCCGCCAGCAGTTCGGCGTGGTCAACCGCTGGCACGAAGATGCCCTGGACCAGGTTCAGTATCCTTTAGCTTTACGAAGAATCTTTGGGGACGAAGGTCTTAATCAAACAGGCGCATCAATTGAATGGACATTGCCTCAGTGGGGCCAAGCTTATCAAGGATTGACTTTGCAGGTAACTAATTCCGAAAATGATCGTTTATTCGGCGGGGATACTCTGGGCAATCCTTCCCTGCTTCTCCACTATAAGAATTATCGAGACCTTTCCAGAGACACTTACCTGGAATTTGGTTTGACCGGGCTATTTGGCTGGAACGATGAATGGAATGTTCTCAAAGGCAGCACACTTGAAAATGAGCACGACACCTTAGGAACTCAGGTGTTTGGAGCAGACCTTTCCGTTCTCTGGGAGCCGGCAGACCAGGCGCTTTACCGCAACGTGGAATGGCGCAGTGAAGTTTATTTTCTCAATCAAGACATCCTGGCGCCGGATAATTCCGGAAGGGACAATTTGAATGCCTGGGGTGCTTTCAGTTATCTGCAGACAAAAGCAGCCCGCAACTTAGACATCGGAATTAGAGCTGATTACTACAAGCCGGACAGTAAAAATTACGCCAACACGCAAGGGGCTTCTATTGTTCCATTGGCCTATACTGCTAAGAATCCTGAACGTTGGCAAATAGGTCCCTATATAACCTGGTCGCAAAGTGAATGGGTTAAGCTTCGCTGTGAGTATGATTATGCATTCGGCCATGGTACTGAGGATACCGAACATGTACTTTGGTTACAGGCGATCTTTAGCGCCGGGCCGCATAAGCATGAACGTTATTAAAACCAGAATAAGGAGGAAATTAAAATGACAAGAAGAGCTTCTCTCATCTTAACTATAGTTACCGTTTTATTGGCAGTGTTATGTTTGCAAGATGCCAACGCTGCCCGGGAGCGAACACGTCTGCGCTCGCAAAACAGGGGACGCCTGCAGGTGGTAACAACCTTATCCGACTACGCAGTATTAGCCAAGGCTATTGGCGGCGAACGGGTTGCCGTCAATTCCATTGTTCATAGCGTTCAAGACCCTCACCACATAAGACCTAAGCCATCCTTTGTGAATATGGTCATGAAGGCTAACGTACTAATATCCACCGGGCTTGACCTTGAGCTTTGGCTGCCCACCGTAGTAAACAGATCCGGCAACAAAAATGTTCGCAGCGGGGAGATTGGCTATGTCGCAGTATCACAAGGAATAGAACTTGTTGACAAACCTAAAGTTATTTCACAAATCGAAGGTGATGTTCACGTATTTGGAAACCCCCACATTACCACAAGCCCGATTAATACCAGGCAGGTGGCATGGAATATAGCAACCGGCTTAATTAAGAACGACCCACAAGGCAAAGCTTTTTATGAACAAAATTTGAAGAAACTGCAGAACGAATTGGATAAACGTCTGTTTGGCGAAGAACTGGTCAAGCTACTCGGAGGAGAAACCCTTTGCCGCCTGGCCGAGAAGGACAAGCTGATTGACTTTCTGCAGCAAAACAAATTACAAGGAAAACCCTTGATTGATAAACTGGACGGCTGGATGAAAAAGATGCTTCCTTTACGGGGAACACCTATTGTCATTTATCACAAGAATTGGAGCTACTTTCTAAAACTCTTCGGTCTTAAAGAGGCTGCTACCATTGAATCAAAGCCGGGAATTCCACCTTCTGCAAAACACGTTACCTATTTGGTCAAAATGATGCAAGATGACAACATTCGTATTATCCTTGCTGCAAATTACTTTAACGAACATAAAGTTAGAACCGTCGCCAATAAAACAGGAGCTGAAGCAGTTATTGTCCCTTTGTTCGTTGGCGGAGTTCCGGGAACTGAAGACTATTTCCAGCTTGTCGATTACTGGGTCAACAGTCTTTTAAAAGCAGCTAAGAACGCCGGTCTTGTGAGCGAGTAAAAATCAGCTAACAATCATCCTAATCTATGAGGGAAAACTATAATGTCAGAGTTGGTAAAACTATTTTCATTACAGATTGCTTTAATTGCAGTAGTCTTGATTCTCCATACATACCTTGGGCTCCATATAATTCGCCGCACTCTGATTTTTTCTGACCTGGTTCTGGATCAACTGGCTGCTTTTGGCGCCCTCGTGGGCGTAGGCATTTACACTAAATACGCGTTTTCAGATTCCGATGTGTTAGCGAGATTAGCAGTTCATTTTAGATATGCCTCCGTCGGTTCCTATTTGTTAGCTTTAGTGGCGGTGCTATTTGGCTCGCTCTTGCTTGCATTAATCAAACCGAAGACTCGTGCCATACCTCGTGACGCGGTCATTGGTATTCTTTATGCAATGGCACTGGTTATTTCACTCCTGTTGACGGACAAACTTCCGAATGCGGAAGCTTACCTGACAACAACTCTCTCCGGTAGTCTATTATGGGTAAGCTGGCCCTTAGTCAGTGTGACAGCCATTGTCTATATAGTTCTATTGCTTTTCCACTACATATACCGTGACACATTTATCACCCTTGCAGAAAATCCACAAAATCTAAAAAATGAAAAACTGTGGGACTTTATTTTCTTCGCTACTCAGGGCATTATCACAGTCCTGATTGTCCCTATCGCCGGAGTTTTATTGGCTTATGCTTTTCTTATGATCCCTGCCGCTACTGCTGCAATGTTTACGAAAAAATGGGCAAAAGCTGTTCTAATCGGATGGAGTATAGGATTTGTGGCCTGTGTTCTCGGCCTGGGTTCTTCATATCTCTGGAATTTCCCTTGTGGACCGACTCTCGTATTGTTCATGGGGCTTTTCTTCGTCTGTGCAATGATTCTGCGATGCTTGCTCTCTCGGCGTAACTCAATCTCGAAAGGATATGAATAATGTCACAATTGGTTCAAATTCTTGGCTTGCCATTCCTGATGTGTCTAATCATAGGAACAATACTCGGGTATTTTGGCATTCATGTGTTAAAAAGAGAAGTCATTTTCATTGATATTGCCGTAGCTCAGGTCGCAGCAGTAGGTTCGATTGCTGCTCATCTGGTGTTTGACGCAGAAGAAGATACACTGATATCATATCTTTTTTCGTTATGCTGCGTTTTTTTAATAGCTGCATTTTATGCTATAGCCCGAAAAAATATCGTTCGAATCTCAATCGAGGCAGTAATTGGGATCTCTTATGCCATCACGGCCGCTGGTGCAATGTTCTTAATCGGCATTGCACCTGGGCACGCTCACGCCGAAGAAATGCTCGCAGGAAAGCTCTTGTGGGTAACCCGGCAGCACATTGTTTTATGTCTCGTAGTCTTTACGGCCGTAGCTTTTTGTCTTTGCATAATCAGAAAACCTCTGTCTAAAATATCACAAGATTACGAGGGGGCTGTCACACAAGGTTTGAAGGTCGTGTGGTGGGATTTTTTATTCTATGCATTGCTGGGAGTAGTTATTACACTTGCAGTTCGAGTCACTGGCGTTGTAACTGTGTTTTCATTTCTTATTATTCCAGCCACAATATCGGCTCTATTTTCTGCACATTGGGGTTTGCGAATGTTTATCGCATGGATAGCAGCCATAGTGGCCTCTTTAGGAGGCCTGCTATTTGCATATTTCTTTGATTTTTCAGTTGGGCCAGCCATTGCCTTGTTTCTGGGAGCGGTGTTAGCCATTGCTGCACTTTTCAGCAAGTTTCGCCAAATTCATACAGTCAACAAGGCTGGTGTGTAACCGGTTTTTTGCTATGTTGCTCTGTTTGATGAGGAAATTAAGAGTTCCCTATTCGTGCTCTTGTGCGTATTCTTCAGGCAACAAGGCTTTTGGCAATATCTACTGCTGAGGCGGCGTCGGCTGCATAGCCGTCGGCACCGATTTTGTCGGCGTAGCCCTGAGTTACGGGTGCTCCGCCTATCATAATCTTTGCTGAGACGCCGGCATCTTTAATTGCCTTAATGGCTTTTTCCATACCGGGCATTGTCGTAGTCAAAAGTGCGCTCATACCGACCACCTGGACACCCTGGGCTTTAACCTCCTCGACAAACTTGTCAGGATTGACATCCACTCCGAGGTCAATAACCTCAAAGCCCGCACCTTTAAGCATCATTGCCACTAAATTTTTGCCGATATCGTGTAAATCGCCCTGGACAGTCCCTATCAGGCATTTTCCAATAGGTTTGACGCCGGCCTTTACAAGCTCCGGCTCAAGAAATTCCATCGCCATTTTCATTGCCCGAGCAGCAATAAGCACCTCAGGTATGTAAACCTCATTTTTCTTGAAACGACCGCCGATGACGTCCATGCCTGCAATTAGCCCGTCATTTAGCACACTTTTAGCGTGTGTGCCCTCTTCAAGAGCGGCTTTTGTGATCTCGACCGCTGCGCTTTGGTCGCCTTTGATAACTGCATCAGCTAATGCTTTCAAATCCGCCATCTCAGTTCACCTCGATAAAACAAGCTTTTCTGTTTACATACGTTAATTTGTTATTCCAATAATTAGACCGTAATTAAACCTTATTTTACGGCTGTGAACAAGCGCAAAATTTCAGGGAACGTCTAAAAATTTCTATAGGTCGATATAGGACGTAGGACAGGACCGGTTCCGGTAAAAAAGCCCGTATATGGGAAGGCGCTTAAGGTATTATCCGATAAAAGAACTTATCTAAAGGGGCTTTTGTGCAAGGCCGATAGTAAAAAAGTACTGGTTTGGAGGCAGGAAGCTAAAGATTCGCCATTTCGTGAAGGAGTATAAGAAACAATATCACAGTCGGAAAGGTCAATGAAGCAGAGATGAACTGATGAGGACGCACTCAAGAGAAAAAAAAGTTCTTGTGATTCTGGGGATTTCCATCACACTTGGTGCAGTAATTCTCAATGCTCTGGGCCATAATCCTCCATCGGCGGGTGCGTTTTGTCTTTCACGCTATTATCGTCTTGGCTCTGTTAAAAAAGCCATTCTTACTCAGGCCGACCAATCCACGAGACGCTGGAGCCAAATCAAGGTTGATTACAGCGGTACCGAATCCGG
>CBDURK010000179.1:0-6483 GCA_965369645.1 uncultured bacterium
ACTGAAATCTATAATACTGTACAATTTTCAGAGCAAATTATAGGGTTCATCCGGTTAATGCATAGGTACTGATGTGAATGTTGTAGATTCTGAGCTTAAGATATTCCTCGTCTCGATAGGGAGGCACTGAACGACAGGGCAAACAGGCGGAATCGACAAAGAAATGGACCGGTCGTAACTCCTGTGATATGGCAGCGTTAGGCGCAAAAAAGAGGCCGATGTCATTGACTGACACCGGCTCAAATCGTCAGTGGGCCGGGCTGGATTCGAACCAGCGTAAGCTTACGCTAACGGGTTTACAGCCCGTCCCCTTTAGCCTCTCGGGCACCGACCCATTTCATACTTAAATACTAAGTATATTGGAACGGAAAATTAAAAACTATCAAGAGCTAATTGTCAACAGTTTAATCCAGTTCCATCGGAAAATAGTTTTTAGAGTTATTGAAGCAGATATCCTCGACTATTTTTCCAAGCAGGTCCAAATCATCCGGCAGCAGGCCTGTTTCGACGTCGTTGCCGAGAATATTGCATAGTATTCTACGGAAATATTCATGTCTTGGAAAGGACAGGAAACTTCGCGAATCGGTCAACATGCCGATGAATCGGCTCAGCAGGCCCATATTCGAGAGCACGTTCATTTGCTCGGTCATTCCATCTTTTTGGTCGAGGAACCACCACGCTGAGCCGTATTGCATTTTTCCAGGTACTGAGCCGTCCTGAAAATTGCCGACCATAGTCGCACACAATGCGTTATCTTTAGGATTGAGGTTGTAGAGAATCGTTTTGGGAAGTTTGTTGCCCTTGTCCAGCCGGTCGAAGAATTTTGAAAGCGGCCGGGCAATCTCCAAATCACCCATAGAATCACATCCTATGTCCCGGCCTAAGGTGTTGAACATTCGCGTACTGTTGTTTCTAAGCGCCCCTAAGTGAAGCTGCTGTACCCACCCGGACTCGTAGTCCATCAGAGCTAATTCAACCATCATCGCTGATTTGAATTTGAGACACTGCGATAAATCTAATTCTTTGCCCGACATTATCCTGGAAAAGATCTTTTCGATTTCTTTTTCAGTATAATCCTCGGCATAAGCGGTATCTAAGCCGTGGTCCGAAAGCCGACATCCGTTTTCATGGAAATAAGCGTGGCGTTTACGGATTGCTTCAATATATAGGTGGAAGTTGGTTATTCCCATATTACAGACTTCTTCGAGCTTGTCGATAAATACGTTCAAAGCTGTAACGTCCTCTACGGCCATTGCCTTGTCCGGCCGAAAGGCCGTGTGGACTTTGATTTCAAAATGGTCACATCTGATTTTCTTATGATGCTCCAATGAATCGAGCGGTCCTTCAGTTGTGCAAACTAATTTAACATTCGCTTTACGCATTATGTTGCGCACACTGAATTCTGGAGTCCTTAACATCTCGCTGCACGTCTCATAGATTTCCCTGGCGGTCTCCGGCCCTAATAGCTTGTCTTTTATGCCGAAGATGTTTTTCAGTTCCAGGGCAGTCCAGTGATAGAGCGGATTCCGAATACAGTATGGGACGGTCTGGGCCCATTTTTCAAACTTTTCATAATCATCTGCATTGCCGGTGATATATTTTTCCTCGATTCCATTGGTCCTCATTGCCCGCCATTTGTAATGGTCGCCGTAGAGCCAGGCTTGTGTGAGATTTTCAAAACAATGGTCGGAGGCGATTTGGTAGGCCGGCAGGTGACTGTGATAGTCATAGACAGGCATCTTCTCTGCGTGTTCATGATAGAGATTCCTGGCGGTTTCGGTTTGCAATAGGAAATCTTCTGTTAGAAATTGCTTGGCCATTTGTTATCCTCGTATCTTTTAATGGTTCCTGAAGATTAACTACTCTTGTTTGTTTTGTTCATATTGGTTTGGTGGTTTCTTAATCTCAGGTTTTTTATAATTTGCCATTTGCTTTGCCCAATCGGAGATTTCGCTCTTGGTTTTTGTAAGACGCTGAGATTCTTTTTTTTGCGGCTGTTTTTTCTCTTCCTCAAGTATCTTCCGATCCCATAACCAGTATGCTCCCCATCCGATCAGTAACACCGGTATCGCGATTAGCATAAAAATTTTATACATCGTATATTCCCTTCGTACGTATTAACCGATTTTCTTCATAATTCCGGCCAATTTGGCTTAATCCGAAATAATACCCTAATCGCTCAGCAAGGTCAACATTGAGTATAGCCCCCGGATTTTATTCTCTCGTCGAAAGTGGGCTTTGTATCAAGGTTTCCCCTCCCCCCAAAAAAAAATAAAATCTTTCGATTTTTTAATCAATATTTAATCGTTGAGAAACGCCTTATCTAATGAAGAATTGTAGAAACTACGTGAATGACAATGGTGTTTAATAAATAGATTATTTTTGGAAACATAGGTGCGGAGCATGCCGAGGGCGCGGAAAAATGGATTTTCCGGGCCTTCGGCGGCCTTTGTGAGGGGTAATTTCTGTGCATAGTGACCACGACATTTTTATTCAGGGAATCCAGCAGAAGAGAAGAATCATAATGACCTTTTCTGGCGGGAAAAATCCTCAGAACCTTCTCAGGCAATGTGCTCCTTTGCATTATAGTAAAGGCCGGACTGAAGGTGATGATCTGGATTGTTATTATGTCTGGGATTTCAGGGCTGCCAGGGGCAGTCATTTCCTGGCTTTGAACACATCACAAATCACCGGAATGGAGCTGGCGGAGGGGACATTTAAAATAGAACATTTCAGTAGCTTCAGAAAAACAACCGCCGTGTTAGCAAAAGACTCTGCTACTTAGTCCAAAACCGGAACAAATCCACGGATTACTTCCGTGAAGTTTTTTGAGCCAGAGATAATCTCCACCTTTATACGGTATATGTCGAAGCTGCGGTTTCTCCGCCTCGTCCCGTCCAGTTCGTGTGGAAAAATTCACCTCGCGGTTTATCTACGCGTTCATAGGTATGGGCGCCGAAATAATCACGCTGGGCCTGTAAAAGATTAGCCGGCAGTCGCTTGTTACGGTAGCCATCGTAAAAGGCCAGTGCTGAGCTCGTAGTCGGTATCGGAATACCCATCTGCACCGCTGTAGTAACCACGTTTCGCCAGGCTGGCTGTGCTTGTTCGACGGCATCCTTAAAGAACGGGTCCAGCAGCAGGTTGGTCAAATCGGGATTCTTATCGAAGGCCTCCTTGATTTTACCTAAGAAGACTGAGCGGATTATGCAGCCGCCTCGCCACATCAGGGCGATACCGCCGTAGTTTAAATTCCAGTTGTGTTCTGCCGCGGCGGCGCGCAGAAGCTGGTAGCCCTGGGCATAACTGACGATTTTCGACGCATAGAGGGCCTGTCGCAGGTCGCTGACGAAGGCCTTTTTATCACCGCTGAATTTCTGCTTCGGGCCTGAGAGAACTTTGGATGCTGCGACACGCTCATCTTTCAGCGCCGACAAACACCGGGCAAAGACAGCCTCACCGATAAGCGTAAGGGGCTGGCCGAGATTCAACGCTTCGATGGCGGTCCATTTCCCAGTCCCCTTCTGGCCGGCTGTGTCCAGGATAAGGTCGATAACTTCATTGCCGTCCTCGTCCTTATAGCCAAGAATGTCACGCGTGATTTCGATAAGATATGAGTCTAACTCTCCCTCGTTCCATTCGGTGAAAGACTCGTGCATTTCCTGATTGGTCAATCCGAGGCCTTCTTTCATCATCTGGTAGGTCTCGCATATCATTTGCATATCGCCGTATTCAATACCGTTGTGTACCATTTTAACGAAGTGACCGGCACCGTTCTCGCCAACCCAGTCGCAACAGGGTTCACCGTCTTCTGTCTTTGCACAGATCGCCTGAAAAATAGGACCAACATGCTCCCATGCTCCTGGTGAGCCGCCAGGCATAATTGACGGGCCTAACAGTGCCCCTTCTTCACCGCCTGAGACACCTGTGCCGATATAAAGTTTGCCCTTGCTCTCAACGTATTCGGTTCGTCGGATAGTATCGGGAAAGTGCGAATTTCCGCCGTCGATGATAATGTCACCGTCTTCGAGATGGGGCAAAACCATATCAATAAATGAATCGACCGCTGCGCCTGCTTTTACCAAAAACATAATCTTGCGGGGTGTTTTTAAGTTGCCGGCAAGCTCTTCGACAGAATGACAGCCGATGATATTCTTGCCCTTCGCACGGCCGTTGATAAAGTTGTCCACCTTAGATACCGTACGATTAAAGCACGCCACTGTAAAGCCCTTGCTTTCCATATTCAGAATCAGGTTCTCACCCATTACCGCCAGACCTATAAGGCCGATATCTGCTTTTGCCATCTTTGTGATACTTCCTTTCTTAGAGACATTGTTTGCTATTGATTATTTGTCAGGAATAGTCGGTATATATCCGTTGGCCAGCCGGTGAAGCACTTCCCCGGCGTGCTGCACCACAAGAATTCCCTGATCTTCTTTATTTTCGTAGTCGGCTATATTCACCTCATCAGGATTCATATAACCGAGATTCGCTTTTTCGCACCGCTTTTTGTCGATACCCGTTGCAAGCACTACGTTAACTCGCGGTTTTTCAACGCCGTCGATGAAAGTGCCGATGCCCTTTACGTGCGTGGAGTGGGCCATAATTCCTCTGGGGATATCTCCGAACTGCTCCATGCGTTTGAGAAAATAGTCGCGGGTATGATACCCGATTTTATCTAACCATTTTCCGTGGGTATAGGATATCTCCGTAATATGCGGGGCGTAGATAATCAGCGTACCACCGTCGGCGAGTATCGGTTCGAGTTTGTACATTACCTTGCCCGCCGTCCAGATATCGTCATACATTTCCGGGGCAATGCCGAGAATCGTGCTGTATGATTTGTCTTTGTATGTGATATGCACCTGCTCGGACAAATCCGCGGCCTTTTCCCATGCCTCGGCCGTCTCTCCGATAAAGATTCCTTTAAGCTCCTCTTCGAGCGCTACGATAGCGAACAGCTTGTGAGGCATTGTTAGAAAAGAAGCCGCTTTTTCAACAACCTGCCGCGTCGGCGTCCATTTGTTGCCGTTGATTAATGGATTTGTTATCACAGCACCTAACCAGTGGAAAAAATGAATAATATCATCGCCCGCAATTCCCGGGAAAATATACTTATGTCCGCCGGAAAAGCCGACAACCTCATGAGGAAATACGGGCCCTAAGATAAAAAACTCATCGTATTCTAATATCTTTTTGTTTAGGGCTATATCAACTTCTTCGCGAAACAAACCACCGCTTATTTGCTCGATTTCATCGGCGGATATCCGGCCTATGGAAGTGAAAGTCTCAGTTTTTTCCCATTCATGGTTGAAAAACTTCACCGATGCGTATTTACTGCTGCGCTGCTCTGCCGTCATGCAAAGCCTTGTACAGATTTGCTCTTCGCTCAGGGGCTGATGTGTTCCGAGAGCTACCAGACAATCCACGGCCTTGGCCTTATTCTCCAGACAATCGTAAATTAGCTTAAATACATCCCCTATAGGCCCCGAACGGGTATTGTCGGGAATTATCACCAGAATCCGTTTGCCGGTGTAGTCGTTTTGCCCAAAAAACTCGGCGACTGCCTCGCCGGCCTGACTATTGTCAACAGATCCATTTTTATTTTGTCGTTCAATTATCATTTCTCATCCTGCGTATTGCCGAAAAAGTGAAAAGGCTTAGAACTGTAATTTAACATATTATATATACCCGCCTCTTTATTGCAATATCCAATATGTTCTAAGTCTTTCCGAAACGGTATTTCAGTGTAGATACTCTTGAGGCTTATTGTTTTGACAGCTCGAAATCTAAACGGGCCATATTCGCACGCACCCCGGCCACAAATCTACTAACTGCCACTGCGAATGTAGAGCACTGCCATTTCATCCCCGAACGGGGAAACTAAAGTTCGCTTTGCGCCTCCGTCCACCTGGCCGACGTCTTTCGTCTTGCGGGTATGCGGATCGAACCATTCCACCACCAGCTTCCCTTTGGCCGCCGTCAGATCGATAGTGACCTTGCCGCCATCCTCCTTCGGCAGGTAGGCGAGATACTCCTTGCCGGGATCGGCCAAACAGTACTCCGAGGATGCCAGATCGTCTTGCGGCGTCATGGTGGACAGATTCATCCGCTCGGCGTACCGGCGGGTGTCTCCCAGGGCAAGATTGATCTTCCTGTACTGGGGCTCGAAGGGGCTATGTCCAAGGAGTCCGGCATCGTAGGGATCCATGAAAATCGGATTGAGTCCACGCGTGAAACTGGCCCACACCCAGTGCACGTTCCCACCGATCCCCCAGAGGTGGTCGGTGTCCGAGATGATCACCTTCCTGCCGTCGTTGGCGGGCGGATCGGACCTGTAGTTATAGCCCCCGCCCCAAGCCGCCGGTGAGATCCAGTCGGCGGGGCTCTCAAACAGCGCTTCCATGCCCCCTCCATGAAATGCAGTTATGCCGACGGGATGCTGCTTCGGCTTGGTCTTTTCGTATTTCTTAATGAAATTGA
>CBDURK010000180.1:0-6469 GCA_965369645.1 uncultured bacterium
AGCCGTCATCAAGTTTCCACCATGCGATGAGCCGGCCTGTATTGAAGCTCCAGAGGTCACCGGTTACAACAGAGCCATCGGGCTGGATCTCGTCAACGCGCCAGTAATACGTGGTACCTCTTTTCAATTCAGGCAGTGCGGCATAATCGTCTGTCACCTCGTCCAGCAGTGACATCTGGTCAGCTCTGGGGCCGAAGTAAACCTCGTGCCCGGCTGCGCCTGCGCCGGGGATCCAACTCAGCTTCAATCCCGTAAGCGCCGTACCTTCTGTTCGGTCGGCCGGCTGCGGCTTAACAGGCTTTGGTTTAGTATTCAAGGGGACAGCTTCAAGCTGGGCCAATTCCCCGGTACTGACATCCCGCATAGTTAAATCTGCGAAGATTATTCTATACTTGTCATCTTCGATTTTCCAGCGCATAAGGACCGCATGGGGGAACTCTGTTGTTACTTTGGCTCCGTAGTATGCGAAGTCTTTATCTTCCATGACCAATCCTGCGCAGAACCGAATAGACATCTCCAGGCCGAATACTCTTTTCTCGTCTCCCGGTTTCGGAGGCCAGGGTGGGTCGCCACCAAATGTGGCCAACAGCCCGGCGCGAAGTTCCCGCCCCATCGCCATAGCCGACATCTCGCTGGGATACCTGCCACCAACATACTCAGCGAAGAAACCCAGTCCTTCGATGACGCTTTTCTCATCTGCAGAGAGTTCAACATCCGCAACCAGCTTATAATCATCAGGGATATTAGGTTCAAATTCTTTCGGTTCAAGCTTAATATCCCACTGGTACCCGTAAGTAACCATATCGAAAATCTTTTCTCCATCTTCTGAAAAGACTTCGATTTGAAGCCGGACGGGTAAATCATTCTTGACATCGGCCCAAAGGCGCGCGACCACATTGCCAATCATTTCTCCTGCAATCCCGGCCGATACACCTTTTGCAATTTTAGGATCACGGCACTCGATACCTTCGACCTCAATACCGTCGATCGTACTGCGTCCCAGTTTTTCGTAGTCATATTTCATGAACTCTTCGAGAAGCTTTCTCGGGTCATAAAATTCTCTCTGTAGCTTTTCGAAAAGCTCATCAGTCAATCTCATACGTAAATATGACTTTTGATCGGGTATTAATGTTACGGCTACCTGGTCCGAAAGCGAAAGATAACCTTTGCTGCTCAGCTTGCCTTTTTCATATGTGTTTGTTCGGATGCCATTCTCTTCTGAAACCCAGCCTTCAACTTCCAGTTCCAAATTTTCCTTTTCTTCGATCATCCCAACTATATTGAGTTTCATACGGTATGCAAAAGCCCCGACTTTCTGGATATTGCCGAGCACTTCGCCCCATGCGACACCACCGTTACCGATGATGTTCATTGCAAAAAGTACTGCAACTACTATCACAGCCGCAGCGGCCAGTTTTGTAATCCGGCTCTTTGCAAGATACTCTAAAAGAATATGCCATCCGGACGGTTTGGACTGTTCCAAGGTTTTGGTAAAATCCATCGAAGTCTGTTCGGCAATTTGCCGAACATCGGCGGGAATGTCTTCGGCGCCGATACTTTTCAGGATGTCTTCAATATTGTACATTTCCATTTTATTACTCCTGTCGGCCTAAAGCCGCTAATTTGCCTTTCAAAGCTGCAACCGCTTTGGAAACGTGCGATCTTGCCCCCGCTTGCGTACAAGATAACTGGCGAGCAATATTTTCATAATCCTGCTGTTCCAGGTACCGCATTACAATTGCCCTTGCCTGCTTGGTGGGAAGGTTGCTTATTTCCCGTCTAATCATTTCGGTCAGCTCAGAGGTGCCAAGCTTTTCATCGGGGCTTTGCTGAATATCAAGCCGGATTTTATTAAAATGCCCGTTTTTGCCGATCCTGTCCCTCCAGGCTTTTGAGTTAGCCGTCAGGACAATTCTGTATATATAAGCGCCGGCTTTTTTACCGTTGAGCTTCTCGATATTCTGCCACATTCCCAAAAGAGCATATTGCATTGCCTCAGTAAAAAGCTCTCTATCGTGCGTGAGTTTCCAGAGAACCGATGCGAGAAAACCGGCATACTTGGTTCTTAGCTGCCTGAAAAGTTCGGCCCGCTTCGAATAATTCATCATTAATGCTCCAAACTTCGAAAAAATCTGGAAATTTTCAGCTTTCACAAGATAATAACGCCGGACGGTTGATTTTGTGTAAAAAAATATTTGAAAAAAAATAACGCCTGCCAATTTTGTGTGGCATTAAGTTGAAACGTGATTTTTAAGCTTCTGATGCAAGCTCAAGCGGTTGAGCGGGTAATTGTGTATTGGGGGGCTTTTTGGCTTTGAATATAATAAACAGTCCAAAAAGGGCCGAGAATAAATAACCCAAGGGTACATAGCGAAGAAGGGCATCTGTACCGAAATGTTCGGCGGCGGGCAGCAAGGCCGAAAAGACGATAAAAGCCAAAGCCCATGTGCCGCCCACCATAAAGCCCATCCTCTGTCCGAGGCTCAGCCCGGCGGCATGTCTTGATAAGGTTATCATCAATATGTAAGCCGACATTGCACAGAAGCCGGCGCCAAAGAGCAGCCATATAGCCATTTTGTTATTTATCAACGCCAGGTATGCAACCAGGAAAGGAATGGCGAGAAATAACGCGGCAATTGAACATTTCAACTCACCCTTTTTGTGAGCAATGGCTGCCCAGACAAATGCGCCCACTGCTCCTCCCAGGCCAAACATAGTTGTCGAAAGGCCGCCGAAAGTCAGCTCAAAACCAAGCTCGTTGAGCATTGTCGGCAGCAGTGACGTAAGAATAGTCGTAGAGACAGCCGCGGGTATCGCCATAGCCATTATCAGCCAGAAAGACAGCCGGGACCTTTCTGTTAGATTCAGTTCTTTGTTTTGATCTTTCCGCTCGACAGCAAGTCGGATTCTCAGGAATATTATCAATACAATACCTATAACCGGACAAAGAGCCAGAGGGTACAATCCCTTGAAACCAAAGCGAGAGACAAGAAAGGCCGAGACGGCTCCGCCGCTTGCATATCCGAGAAAACCTCCCGACATAAAAACAGCCGTGCTGACAGACGGCGGAATCCGGCCAAGTGAGTGAATCGCCCGCAGTCCTTCAGGATGTACAATAGCTATCCCAATACCACTGACCACCGCCAGCAAAATCATTATTGCAAAGGCACTGCTTCCTCTCGGCAGAACGCCCAGCAGACATATACTGGCCCCCACAATAAGACCGAGATGCAAAAACAATGGCCTTCGCTTCTGGGCTCTCATATGGCCGATGAGCGGCTGGAGAGCATTACAGGTCAGAAGCAGCGCAACCAGAACATAGCCCCCCTGAGACAGGCTCAAAGAAAATTCGTCCCGGATTGCCGGAAGGATAGCAGGCAGCATACTTGCGAACACATCAATCAGGAAATGAACACCTGCAAGCACGAAAAGCTGCATCCAGTAAAATGTTGCGATTCTTCTATTCAAGTATCAACTGACTGGCACCTCAAATTTGTTACCGGTGAGCTGTTCGTATGCTTCGATGTATTTATCACTGGTTTTGGCTCCGATATCATCCGGCAACTCGACGCCCGGGCCTGATTTATCGAAGTTTATACTCTCAAGGTAATTTCGAACAAACTGCTTATCGTAACTTTCCTGATCCCGACCGGCCTGGTATTTATCAGCAGGCCAGAAACGTGAAGAGTCCGGTGTTAAAACCTCATCAATCAAGATAATTTTGCCATCGACGCTACCCCATTCGAATTTCGTATCAGCAAGGATTATCCCTTTGCTGCGGGCGTATTCGCTGGCCTTTGTGAAAATCAGCATACTTTTATCCCGGACATAGTTTGCGGTTTCTTCGCCGATGATATCAACGCATCGAGAAAAACTGATATTTTCATCGTGCTCACCCCTTTCGGCTTTTGTGGCGGGGGTAAAAATCAGCTCTGGCAGCTTCTGGCACTGAGTCAGGCCGGAAGGCAGCTTCTGTCCGCAAACGGTTCCGCTTTGGCTGTATTCTTTCCACCCGGAGCCGGCCAGATACCCGCGCACAACACACTCAATCGGCAGGACATCTACTTTTTTAACCAGCATACTTCGCCCGGCCAACTGTTCGGAATTATCACAAAACGGCTCAGGGAAAGCGGCCACATCATCGCTTATTAAATGATGCTCGATATCCGGACTTAGATAATCGAACCAGAACTTCGAAATCTGTGTAAGAATAATTCCTTTTGAGGGTATGCCGTTAGCCATGACCACATCAAAAGCGCTGATTCTGTCGGTAGCAACTATGAGCAGCTTATCACCCAAATCATATATGTCACGAACCTTGCCTCGATTCGGTTGAAAATCTGCTATATTTGTCTGTAAGACTGTCTCCATAAGAAATCCTTTCAATTTATAGTTCGCACTGTAACGTGTAAATTATCGATGATAAGCTGCCAATAAGCAACTATTTTCCGTCCTGCTCTATTCTAAAATCAACATATCCCAATATTTTTTCTCGGATTTTTTCGGTATCTTCATCAGCGGGCAAAAAACCAAGCAGCTTTTCCAAATATCCGCACTGTTTTATTCGTTTCAGCGTGGGTGTGAAATTCACATCATAGACCCAGCCGAGCAGAGAAAGCTTCAGGTCGTTTAATTTACTTACTTTTCTATTATCAACACACCGACCACTCAACAACTCACTAATCACACCTACCGAGTATCCCGGCTCATCCGAAAGCTCCATACCCAACTTGAAGTTCTGTGGATTTTCCCGGTATTGTTTATAGTATTTCATTACCACATAGTACGCATCCAGCTTATCAGCATCGCGTATCAATTTCGAGAACAGCAGGCATTGGCCATCCAAACCGGGCGGCAATTTTTTGCGTCCGTGGCATTCAATCGCTTTTTGAATTAACAGCTTTTCCTGAAGTTCAATGCCATCAAGCACTCGATTCTTTTCCAAAATTTCCAGGCCCAGCAGGCAGTGATCCACACTTTTAGCGTCGCTGTACATGCGGTATTTAACAAACTGCTCGAACCGTCCAACGTCGTGCAAAAGGGCGATGGTTTCGCTTAAGAGCTTTTGATTTTCATCAAGGCCCAGCTCGCCGGCCAAATACAGCATCTCCTTACAGGTCCGGCGACTATGGTCGTCTTTGAGTTTTATATTAGCATTGACGGTTTCATCATCGCCATAAAAACCAGCAACATAATCATCGAACCAGATTCTGAACTTGTCTAACTGTGTTTGTTCCAAAACGTCTCGACTTTTAATAAAATTTCCTGCTGTGTATTCCAAAATGGTCTGCGCAGAGTATAATACCGTCTAAATGGATAATAGTCAAAAGGAGTAAATAATATGCCAACCATAAAAGATGTGATTGTCAAGAAGCCTTCAGAAGAAGAGGCTGCGGCCTGCAAGAACTGGCCTATATGGAATTGCCAGCCCAGCACGTTCGACTGGGCATATACGGAAAAAGAAACTTGCCTTTTGCTCGAAGGCGAGGTAACGGTCACAGACGGCAAAGACTCGGTAAGCTTCGGAGTGGGCGACCTTGTGGTTTTCCCCGTTGACCTCGAATGCACGTGGCAGGTCGCCAAGGCCGTAAAAAAACACTACAACTTCGGCTAAAAACAAATAGCTCGGCGTTTCATGCGGGATTTTGCCAGGCCTTAAATTCAGCCGGTTCGAAGTTGAGCTTTCGTCCGGCTTCGGCGGCGGCGTTTACTTTCAGTACCGTCACAGCCGTTTCATATCCGACTTCGGCAGGGCAGTTGAGCTTAGCTTTGCCGCGAACAGCATCGAAGAAATTCTCCAGGTGCGGCTGATGAACCGGCTTATTCATTTTCACAAGCATATCATATCTGGCCGGCGTCAGCGACGGAGTTCTTACATCAACAACTGCCCCTTTACTTTTCGGCAGGTTCAGGCCTTCTGATTTCTTAAGGTAACCTTTCGCAACCCATTTATCCCATTTGCTCTCCTGGACCCTGCTTTCTCGGTAAAGGCCACAACGGTATTGGGGTTCGGAGACCACAAGTGTTCCTTCGGTGCCCATAAAGGTTTCAAAATATCCGTTGGAACTGTTGGTGCTTATTGTTTGATAGAAGGCGGTGACCGGTCCCTGTGGGGGTTGATATTCATAAACGGCCATCACGGTGTCGTACCATTCATGGTTCTTTTTGTCGTAGTAGTTCGTACGCCCGCTGGCCATGACCGACTGTGGGTATGCATCGAGGAACCAGTTGTAAATATCTATCTGGTGCGAACCGAGGTCCACAATTGGGCCGCCTCCGAGTCCTTTGTACCACCGCCAGTTCCTGAACTGCTGCATTGATTTGTAACCATACATCGTTAGTGTTTGTGCATCGATTTCTTTTCCTCTCGGTACAATCCTGGGCGGCGCAACCGCTCGGTTCCACTGGCCATTGACGGCTGTAATCTGTCCCAAAAGCTTTGCCTCCTTTAGAAGTTTTTCATAGCAGA
>CBDURK010000181.1:0-6466 GCA_965369645.1 uncultured bacterium
ATTATTTTTTACAGCGGCTCTGATAACTTTCTTCATCCGCTTACGTGTCCATAATGCATCATATTCATCCGCTATAACGGCAGGTAAGAAAGTAGGATTGACATAGATATCAATAGGCTCACTCAGGACCGAGACAATCTTTTCAACGTACATATCCATAAATTCCTGCTTATCTTCAATATGAACTTCATTGGGCATCCAAAGCCTTGTACGCCTGCCGCGTTTATCGGTAAAGGTCATAGCATCGGTGAAGACGTAATCAAATTTTGCAATCATATTCGGCGAGAACATATTGAGCCATTCCCGGCCTTCTGCCTGCATTGCTGAATAAACAGGTTTGCCTTGCAATTGGTCAAAAAATGGTTGAAGTTTTTCATCGTCGGTGACTCTAAAGCCGAGGCCGCAGTTTTCCGCGATGCCAAACTTCATATTACGCTGCTTTGCGTTCTCAATAGCTTCGGCCAGCTTGAGTCCGCCTTTTAGATGGATGTGATAGTCAACGAGGGGGAAATCAGGTCTTGGCAGAGGTCTGACCATTATGTTCTTGTAATAAATCGTGCTGCCCGGGTCATGGCCCTGTAAAGCAAAGGTGCCGCTTGAGAGTTTTTCCGGTACGGCATATTCCATAACAGTCTTGCCGTTAACCATAACAGTGATCTGTCTTCCATCGACAATAATGTGCTGGGTAAACCACTTGTTATCTTCGGCCGCAGAGTTGCGGACATCGTTTATGCCGTAAAGAGAGCCTGTTCTCCTCCAGTCAGAGTGTGAATTGTTGACCTGGATTTCAAAACCCTCACCTGGCCAGCCGGTTTCTTTATATTTAGTATGGAAGTACATCCCGGAATTCGCACGGGGCTTTGTCATTATGTCGGCCTTGAACTCGAAATCTGTGAAGTTTGCACCTTCCAGAGTGCCCGTGTAGAACAGATGGCTCCGCGGGCCCTTGACAACGATTATTCCGTCCTGTTTGCGGACACTGAAGGTGTCTTTATTTTCGCTGGCTGTCCAGCCGTTAAGTGTTTTACCGTCAAAAAGGGAAATCCACCCGTCATTGCCGTCCTGTCCAAATGCCGACTGGTTTAAGAAAGAACTTAGACAAACAATCAGAATAACCGGTAATATCTTTCGCAACATTTTACTCTCCTCAAAACAAAAAAATATTTAATAATTACCCTCTTAATCCAAAGGACAGGCTCTATAAGAACAGATTTACGTTAAAGGCACAAGTAAGTTTTCTGCTGTTCGGATGCCATTTCTTCAATTTTCGAACACTGATCCGAGAGGTATGTTCTTCCATAATGTGCCGGAATCACCCTTGTAAATATCTATGTTTATCCCGGTGTTCGAGACATTAATGACGGCATATCCCGGAAAATTCGCAAATTCGAAATAAGATATATAGGGTTTTTCATCTTCAAGCATTTTTTGCCGCTGCTGTTTCGTAGCGGGTGAAAAATCAGGCTCAAGGTCAACAAGTGCGCCGCCGTAATTTTCGAGGCCTTTAAGATAATCTTTAACCGATATTTCAGGGGAGCTGATAACACTATTCATACTGAACTGCACAAAAGTACCCATTGAAGTCTTTCTTGCCAGAACATGGTATTTGTGCAGGTGGGCGGTCAGCACTATCGCTTTATTTGCACCTAAGATATTTAAGAATCTTTCGCGGACATCTTTATCTTTGGCCCTTGAAAAAAGATGCCAAGTAGATCTTGCATTATATGGAACTACCGGAGGATGTATTACAACAAACGCATGGCGATGCTTGTTTTGGCTTAAAGTATTCTCAAGCCAGTCGAGATTATTATTGTGATATGCGTCGAAGAAAACGAACAGGTCCGGCCCTTTGAAAAAAAAGAAAGAAGCGGAATCTATTTGCTTTTTACATTCTCTTGATAACCACGGCAGCATAACAGTGTCAAAGGCCTCTCTGGCGCCGGGGCCTGTAATATCGTGATTGCCCTTGGCAGTAACGAATGTGGTTTGGGGTATATATTTACGGACACACTTTAAGGCATCCCTGAACTGGGTCTCCTGGAGCCGGCGGGAACCGCACAACCCTTCCGTAAAATCTCCGCCCTGGATAATCATCTTTATCCGGCCGTGACTGGATTCTATAGAACTCTGGATTCGTCTGAAAAGGCCGGGAGTATGGTTTTCCGTAATCCTGACATAGTTCTCTATTTGTCTAATGTCATTCGGCTTATTGGCGCGGACCCAGTTAAAATCGTGATGGCTTTTTTTGTCGAAATGTATGTCACCGAGATACACGAATGAATATGCGTCAGTTTCATTACCCTGCGCATTAGCGGCTCCAAAGGCCAACAGGATAATTTGCACGCAGAGTATTATTCTAACGGCCATAAATACTTTGCTTAGTGGTTGCATTGCGACCTCCATTTATTTTCATAAAAAACTCACACTCGAGGATTACAGAATAACTTACAGGGAAACCTGTCTTCAGATTTGCCGGCAATTAACTTTTTTTCTGTGTGATATTAGACTTTAGTTAGCCGCTGTTGTCAAGGAAAATCGCTCAGGCTATGGGCTTGACAGATTGAAATCAAATAAGCTCTTATAATTAAGAGTGAACAAGAAATAACAGCACGATGAACCAAGCACGGCGAATCGTTACTTACATAAGATGGGATTGATTCGATGTAATTTATGACAGGCTACCGCCTCTGTAAGCCAATCGACTATTGCCAGCTTATAGTCGTATTGGTCGAGTTCGTGCAGGTCATCAGGGTCTAAAGGTCCTACCGCCCCGATGATCTTTCCGAAAGAATCGCTTTTGACTGCGTAAATTTTACCATTGGTATGCTGCCAAAACCCTTTTACCGCTCCCATAATATTTCTCCTCAATTTTGGCTTAACTTTTTGTCATACTGCAACTTGCACACATGCAGAGGGGACTGCCTTTGGAATTCCCTTTAAACTATACGAAACGCATCCGGCGGGGGCAAAAAAAACGGAGTTTGTCAATTTTGCGGCATTAAGAGGCTGAAAATGCGGATTTTAAAAAAAAGCCCCTGCTTTAAGAGGAGGCGGGTTAGATTAAGCAGGAGCTTTAATTACTGTGTATATTCAATACACGGTACATCTTTATCTTTCTTTGGGATATGAAAATGGTAAAGACTATAATTATGTGCCACCAGTAATATGAAATGTAACGGTTTTTCCGGTTATGACGTTTTTTCCGTTATTTTGGAGGCAAAACGCCACAAATCCGGTCATTTTCTTATTTAAAAAGGAATTATCCGGTCATTTTGCTAATCGAGAGGGATAAGTTATATTTTATATGTGGGAGGGCAATATTATGAAGCGAAAATATGGACTGCGCAGTATAACGCTTTTTCTGTCGATATGTATAAGTGTTTTCTCTGCCTGCTTTTGCGTTCTGTTAATGGCCGGTGAGTATTACACGGCACAACATAAACTGGACATTTACAGCAAGGAATCCCAGGGTTGGGAAGCTTGTCGTCAAACTGAGCCTAACTATTTTAAGTCCAATGCAGAGGCTGTGATCAGTTGCCTGAACAACTTAGAAGAGGCTAAAAGTAATTTCTGGGTGACACTTCCAAAAAATAAAATAGTCATGTTGTTCATATTGGCAGGTTTAAGTAGTGCAATCGGCGGATACTTAGTTGTTTGGTTTGTCTGGTTTGGCGGTACAGGTGTTCATAGATTTATTCGATGGGTGAAGCAATGTTGGCAGAGTAAAACCTTTCGTATCGGCCGCCAGAACAAAGATGATGATATTGTTAAAGAAGAAGAGCTGGAGTATCATCTTGAGAAGGATGTTGAGGAAAAAGACCGGACACGTGAAGAAGACCTGGAACATCAGGTTGAGATGCTCAGAGATGAAGTTTGCAGTATTCGCGCGGATATTGGGAAATTCACAAACAATGATAATTGTAAGTATGACACCCCTAAAGACGAGTTAACGTTTTAAATAGCTTGTTTGATATTACCAAATGACGGAGCTTTTTTTAGATTCTATAAGTGAGTTTCGAAAATTAGTTCTCATGATATAAATCCTCCTATCCACATAATTCATCAAACGTACTCATAACAGGCTCAGTGGGTGTTTTCGGTTTTTCAGTGGTAACTCAACCGTGGCGCTCAGGCGGTGTGATTCATATACGGCTAATATCATCTCCAAGGCCGCCCGTCCATCGTACATGCTGCCTTTGGGCTGTGTGTTCATCTCGATGGCCCGAATCAAATCCCGGGCAATAAGGCAATTACCAAAATGATGGTTAGGGTCACTCAGCGTTTCGGGTTTATCAATCCCGGCACTGGTAATTTTCTTCCAACGGGCCTTACTGCGCCCGGGCTGCCACGAGGGATCTTCGACAAACCAGATTTCCGGCAGAGCGCCGGTTGTCATCGTGAGTATTCCTTTGGTTCCGAAAAGCTGAAGTCCAAAGCGTTTCGCTGCTCCATGTTTGACACGCTGGGTCGAGAAATAGCCCGTTGTTGTTTTGCTAAAACGGTACATCGCATGAATCTCGTCTCCGGCAAGCGGGCCAATGCCTTCGGCCCCATCGCGGACTTCATTCGCGGTGACAGGCTTTTGTCCATCTCTGACATTTGCGAAACAACTCTGCGCATCACCCGCAAAGAAACGCATCAAGTCCATTATATGTGTGCCGAGTACCATCAGGTCCTCACCGCCGCCCCGGCGGTCCTCTTTGCCTCGTCCGCGCAGTTCAAGTATGTCCCCCAACTTTCCGTCGGAAATAATTTGTCTGACGTGTTTCAGGGCCGGGCTGTATCGGGTCTGGTGAGCAATAGCCAGTTTCAAATTTCGTTTTTCAAGAGCGGCTATCATTTCGTCAGCTTGCTCAAGGCTCTGGCACATAGCTTTTTCAAGAAAGACATGGCAGCCAAACTCTGCACAGGCCAATACCATATCACGATGACAGTCCAGCCAGCGCGGGGCAACGCTTACGATTTGCGGGCGTTCTTTTTCCAGCATTCGGCGATAGTCGGCGTAGGCTTTTGGAGCGTTTAGCCGCTTGGCGGCTTTGGCTCGGCCTTGAGAATCTTCATCCGCAACGGCCACCACTTCGGCCTGGTCTATATCATTCCACACCACGTCCAGCCCATGACCATAGTTACCCCTGCCAGATCTGCCAATTACCGCTACTCGATACCTGATTCCTTTTGCATTTGTATAGTGTGGCCGGCCTGCGGTTAATGCTGCCAGTCCGACTGCCGTGTTTTTGATGAATTCCCGCCTTTTCATTGATTTACTCCTGCCTGATCCACTCTTCGTTAAATTGTACGTATTTGATTGTCTTATGTGGTGCATCACCCCGGTCCTTATGATGGTAACTGTAAACTACATGTAAGGTATCGTCAAGGCCCTGGGCAATCGAGGGATAGCCGCTGCTGGTAGCTATGTTTCTGCTGCGCATGTCCCGTTCAAGGTGCCGGGTATATTCCCAGTTTTTTCCTTCATCGGTTGAAATCGAAACGGCCAGACTGTGCCTTCCGTCTTCCGTATCATTGTACGCAAGAGCCCAGTGACCATTTCGCAAAGTTACAATATCGGCTCCGGAGCCGGGATTAGGCAATTCGGAATCCCTCACCGTGCTCCACGTCATGCCGCCGTCTTTGGAAGTGCTCATGTGAAGACGTTGAGGCGGCGGGCCATTGTCGCGCATGTAGGTGACTAATGTTCCATCGGCTTTTATTGCGATGCTGGGCTGGATGTTTCCGGGCCCCACCAGCGGCTCACTGAACTGCCAGCTCTGGCCGCAATCATCCGTTATGGCCATTAACGAAAAGCTGAATCCATCCGAGTAAAACGGAATTATCATTCGATTTTTATTGACGATGACAGCCTTGTTCTTTGTCTGCCAGCCCATGCGCCTGAAATAGGCATAGCCAAGCTGCTGTTGCGAGTATCCGCCTGCGGCATCGCGTAGCTGGCCTCTCTTAATCATATTTTCGCCCCGTGCCTTGGCGAGTATATTCGCCCCCCAGGCCTTTTTCCTTTCCAATATTTTGCTCTTTACCTGTTCAGACAGATTAGCATTTTCAGAAAGATATTTTCCATATTCTTCGATTTGTCTTTCAATAGATTTGACAAAACGGTCGCCTGGCTGTATTCCCCTTTCGGAAGAATCCCCGGGCTTGATATGCAGAACCTCCTGCCATGACCATTTTGGCGCACCATCCTGTTTCATATAGTCGTCGCTGATACGGTATTTTGGCAGGGAAGTCTCCCACTGGTTTGCTATGACGGTGTACCACATAAGCCAAAGTCGGCCACGGGGGTCGAGAAAAAGAATCGGATTAATATCCGGAAATTCGGGGACATCCGCCATCACGAACGGCTCGCTCCACTTTTGTTTGCCGGCTTTTAGCCTCGCTCCTATGATAGCAACGTCATCGGCCCATCGTTCGCCGGAGCCTTGAAACCAAGCGGCAAGAATATCCCCATTCGGCA
>CBDURK010000182.1:0-6422 GCA_965369645.1 uncultured bacterium
TTTTGTACCACATTTAGGACAGCTTTTTGCATTACAAGGCTGTCCTGCAGCATGAACAACCGCTGCTCCGCAGTTCGGACATACGCAATTACCGCCCGGACCTGCTGCAAACGGTCCGCCCATCCTGCCTCTACCTTGTCCTCGACCCATACCTCGGCCCGTGCCGGGTCCCTGGCCCGTAGGCCCTGTACCATCTCTTCTTGGCATAATATCCATCCTTTCTATAACTAAGTACTAATTTGAATCTGTTACCAATAACCAAATCTGACTCTTCCTCTACCCTATTTCCTGGATTTTCAACATTATCACTTGTTTGACGAACGGGCACACCTCGTAGTCCTGCAAAACCCTGCAATTGATGCGGAGATTTCTCTGAACTTCTTAAAACGCAAAATCCACGACCTTGTCCGCTCATCGGCCCTTGACCTGACGGACCTGTTCCATCAAATCCCGGCATATATTGTCTCCTGCTCAAATGCTTTACTTTTTCTTAAAATCATTTCGCCAACCTCGCAATCCAGGTCTCTGGCAATAACGGGGCACTTGGCTTTTAAGATAAAGAAAATATTCTTGTTGACTTCACTGAGGGTTTCATAATTACCCTGTCCTTTAGCTATGACTAAATCGGCACGCGCAAAACGATCACGAAAATAACGTGAGCAACTCTCAAGGATTGTACCCGGTGCATCTGAGCCGTTATCAATTACTTCTACAATTCGAGTTAAGCCGGCAACCTCGGCATCTTCCATCGTCGCATCATTTATGACCGGCTTTCCCTTGACGGCCACAGTGACTTTTTCATACGGTAACTGTTCAATCAACAAACGGTCAAAAATAATCTCACCGGCATTATCAGCAATATAGAGTATTTCTTCTGCCTCGTTTAGCGCTTGCTGAAAAGGTTTTAATTGCATACCAGAAAATTCAGCAACCAAACATTCACTAATCGTCTTCTCAAGTTCGCTTTCCTGTAATTTGCTATTGAATCCGAAATCGATGATATTCCCCGCTATTGCCAGCCGTATCGCTGTCTCAAGCGGGTCTTCGGACTCGATAATCAACTTCCGTAGTTCGGAATATAACTTCAACGCCAGCTCATTAAACTGCTTCTTTATCTTGTGATACGGATCCTCCATGCCTACCAGTTCTCGAATCAATCGATGTATCTTCTGACCCATGACTGGCGGGCTCTGGCTCATATCTAAATCAGCCGCTAAACGAAGAATATTCCGAACTACATGCTCGTGAATTGATTCATCACTGGTCATTAGCCGAACGGCATCCAGCGATTGACGTACGAAGCACGGTATACAATCGAAATAAGTTCTCATGTCTCGTATTTCTCCGCCATTAACTACGACCAGTGGCCTTCTACGTTAGCTTGTGTTACTTCGTTTAGCTCTCCCGCCTTAAACGATCCTATAGCCTCTTGAACAGTTTTTGCTTTGGAGAGAAAAACTTTCACATTCGCTGCACTGAGTGTTTTGAAGGCATTAGGCCCTATATTGCCTGTTATCACGGCTTCTGCTCCGAGATTGACTACATTCTGACCTGTTTGAATGCCAGCCCCTTGAGCAAGGTTCAAGTTCACGGCGTTATCGTATGCCTCGGACAACTCTGTCTCAGTGTCCACTACTAATAGCCACTTTGCTCGCCCAAATCTTGGATCAATCTCACTCGAAAGTTCTTTACCTTGTGATGTTACTGCAATTTTCATTTGTTTTTCCTTTACTATTAAACTTAGACTCTGTCCCCGTCGGTTACATCTTTAGTCTCATCAACCGTAACTATTGTCAAAAAAACTTGTCTTATGCTACTGCCGTCCATGACGACATCGATGCCCTCGGCGGAAACCTTTCCGGGCTCCAGGCCACGAACAGGGCATCGCAAATTTTGATTGACCAAGCTGGCCAGTCAAGTATGCCTTCAATATCTCATCTACTGGACCAAGTACATAGGGCAGAACTTCGATTCCAGATGCTGCAACCAGAGAAGCCAATGAACGTGAGATCGCTCCACAAATAAGCACGTCAACTCCCAAGGTCTTTAACCGTGTTGCCCTTTGGGAGATTAGCTCCGGGTCCAGAGAAATCTCTGAGCGGTTAGTTTCAGAACCATCCTGTATGTCAACCAGCAAAAGCCTGTGAGCAAAATCAAAGGCACTCGAAACACAGTCGTTCCATACTGGAATTGCTATTCTCATTACAATGACCTTTCAAATGTTACTTGAGCAAGCAATATGCCAGGAAGATCGGTAGAAACGGGAAACGAATCTCAACATCCTTTGTTATAAGGAATTATGAAAACTTGCAGAAGGTTTAGATTTTAAAATAGAGCCTCATGGGATTGCAATTTGCAATTCTCGGCGGTTGCTGACCATTGCAATATGCAACCTTGAAGTTCACTCGGCCTAAATGCTATTAAGAATTGGTTATATTAACGTTCGTTTAAGTGTACACATCGGATTTGATATCGTGTGCTTTCAGTTTGCGAAACAGTGTACTTTTGTTGATGCCCAGTTCTTTAGCTGTAGCCGTCTGATTGCCCTTGTTTCGCCGCAATGCCTCGATAATCAGAAGGATTTCCATCTGTTTAAGTGTTGTTAACTCACCAGTCTTTACCTTATCCACGCTTGAAGATGGACAGACCGAGGCTGGTAAATGCTTCTTTTCTATTATTTCACCCTGACACAAGACAAAACAATGTTCAATGATATTCTCAAGTTCACGTACGTTGCCCGGGTAGTCGTAAGCCAAAAGAATCGCTAAGACTTCGTCTGTAACACAGCAAACGTTCTTGCTGCGCAAACAGTTGAAACGGCTAATAAAGTGGTTTACCAGGAGTGGAATATCATCTTTACGATCTCGCAGAGGTGGCAGTTCTAATTTCATAACATTTATTCTATAATACAAATCTTCCCTGAACTGACCCTGTTCGACGAGTTCGTCAAGCTTTTTATTGGTTGCTGTAATAACACGAACATCAGCATTAACTGAAGAAACAGCCCCCAATGGCTCATAAGTGCGTTCCTGCAAAAAACGAAGCAGTCGAACTTGCACGGCTGCAGATACGTCGCCGATCTCATCCAAAAAGATTGTACCGCCCTGGGCTATTGCAAAACGTCCGGGCTTATCTTTTTTAGCGTCTGTAAACGCCCCCGCTTTGTACCCGAATAACTCAGATTCCAACAAAGTATCAGGAAGAGCGCCGCAACTAACTGCAACAAAAGGCTTGTCCTTGCGGAAACTTAAATTATGAATCGCACGAGCTAAGAGCTCCTTGCCGGTCCCGCTTTCGCTTTCAATTAAAACTGTACAATCGCTTTCGGCAATGTTTGGAAGAACACTAAACAGTCTCTGCATTAGGTGATTTTGGCTAATTATATCCTCGCAAGACCATCGACCTTCAATTTCCTTTCGAAGCTCTTCTACCAAACTCATATCACGAAATGTTTCCACACCTCCAATAATCTTACCACTTTCATCTTTTAGCAAAGCCGTAGATATGGCAATTGCGTGTCGATCTCCCCTGGCATCGAGGATATGGACTGCTTTGTTGATTATAGGTTTGCTGGTAGCCATTGTTTCACGTAGTGCACAGTCCGTCTCACAAACATCCGCTCTCAAAATATCGCTGCACTTTTGTCCAACAGCTTTTTCACGTGTGATACCTGTAATCTCTTCGGCTGCCCGGTTGAATGAGGTGATCCGCCAATTTGAATCGACCGTAAAAACACCCTCGGTGATTGAGTCTAGAATAACATCTCGTTCTTTCTTTTGCATTCCATTTGACATGATTCGTTTTTACCATATATGGATGACTTCCACAACAATTATTAGCATATAGGCCATTGCTATCTTCAAGGCTCAAGATTGAACTGAGCAGCATTGGGTCAACCACCTCCACCAAAGGTGGAGGCTTGAGGACTGGCCTCTAAAAGAGGCCTTTCAATTCTCGTTCTTGAGTTTCCTCTATTTGCTCATTCTTTTCTTGATACTTCACAT
Source organism: uncultured bacterium (assembly GCA_965369645.1). GTDB lineage: Bacteria > Planctomycetota > Phycisphaerae > Sedimentisphaerales > Anaerobacaceae > NIOZ-UU13. Next base: position 4,005 of record CBDURK010000182.1, read on the forward strand.
ATCTACGTATCTTCTCTTCATCATTTCTTCCATTTAGACATGAGCCGTATTATAAGCACAAACGGCTTCACGGCAAAGCCTGTTAAACATGACCTCCGTCAAAGACGGAGGGTTTACACATTAAACTAAACTGTCCCTGTATGGCCGTGCTGTTGCGCAAAAACCTATCTGTAAGGTCAGCACACAAGCTCTCAAGTACCCATTTAATGGGGTGTGTAGGTTGTAGGATGGACACCCTTGTCTTGACCCTACCTCAGATACCCTCAAGCTGCGGTTTACTGCTTGTATGGACCAGTCAAGAATTGTAAGAACTTATTGTGGTTTCCGGACGTAGAAATATCATAGCTTTGAGGTTTGGAATCGGAATTAAGTGAGCTTCCATTCGAACTAAAAAATCGACACCGCAGAAGCCGGTTTCCTGAGAAGAGAATGTGTCTATGAATTTAACCAAGCATCAAAAAAGCAATGTACTCGTTGTGCTGTTTCTGGCTCTTTCAATCGGAGCAATAGATACATTCGTACATTGGCGAAGGAACTACCAAAGCCCATCATCGGTCATGGCACGTTGCCTGTGTCTATGGCAGCCAGACCAAATAGCTGAAACCGATAACCTGCCTACATTGATTCATCAATTAGATTCCCCGTATCCTGCTGATCGCTGGACTGCTGCTACAATCCTTTCACGTACCGGCTGCCAGCAAGCTGTTCCGTTTTTGATTCGGGCAATGTCCGATGATCGCGGTACCGGACGAACATGTATAATGGCACAGAGTCTGGGTATCCTCTCGGATAGCCGGGCTGTACCCGCCCTGGTCAAAGCCTTGAATCATCCATCAAATGAAGACCTTCGTGTCTGTGCTTCAACAGCATTGGGACGTATCGGTGACACGCGAGCAATAGAACCTTTGATCGAAGGCTTCCGAGCCAATCGCGTTAGCTTTTCGGCACTGAAAGCTCTTGGTCAAATTGGCAGTCCACCTGCCGAGGCGTTTCTGAAAAGTATTGTGCAAAACTCACCTCGTTCAATAGACTTGGTCATTGCAAGGGATGCTCTTAAAGACATCAACATCGGAAGAAAACACAATGACAGTCATTATTTACAAAGTTTGATCAATACAACTCGAGGTCAGAGACGTCGATGGATTGTTGAACTGCTTGCCCGAAACGGTCAAATAGATGCAATCGAGATACTGGCAAAGTTGCTCGGCGATGATAGCGAAGGAGCCGAAATACGAGGTATTGCTGCTGCCGGACTCGTTCTAAGAGGACATAACTCATTTACCTCACTGCATAAACTGGCCGCAAGCCAAAACCGTCAAACTCATGATCTCGCCCAAGCAGCCATTGTTCGGATCGAAATGAATACAACTACAGCCGAATCATCCCCGCTCACCGACAAGGGCGATTACGTTCGCCATTAAAAACCCAAAGCTCAAACCATGCGGCTTTAGTTCAACAAGAGTTGTTATGTTTTCTGGAAATTGCTTTACGATGAAATAACCATTTACAAAAAACAATTAGAATCTTGTAATGCGATTAAGTATAATCACTTCACTTGCACAAGCAGCGATGCCATAGGTTGATCACAGTTAGATTAGTCGAAACCATTGATATTGAGTAATGATATAGACAATAATTTTATGAGGCTTGCCATTCAGCAGGCTCAAATAGCCGAGGAAAATGGGGATGTTCCTATCGGTGCGGTTATTGTCTATAAAAACCAGATAATCGGTAAGGCATATAATCAGCGAGAACAGCTTAAAGACCCGACCGCCCATGCAGAGATAATCGCGATGACTCAGGCGGCTTCTTTTATCGAAAGCTGGCGATTGCATGACTGCACGATGTATGTAACTTTAGAGCCGTGCCCTATGTGCGCAGGAGCATTGGTTTTAGGCAGAATGGACAGGCTCGTTTACGGCTGCGACGACCCGAAGGCAGGGGCGTGTAAAAGCCTGTATAATATTGTTCAGGATGAAAGGCTCAACCATAGACTCGAAGTTACCGGCGGAGTTTTGGCTGAGGATTGCAGCAGGTTACTCCAGGAATTCTTTCGACGCCGCAGAATCGAAAATAATCAGCAGTGATGGGAATAACAATCAACGAGCCGGCTTGGCCTCATAACGATCCGGTTATCCGGATAGGTTATTAATCCAGCTCCATTGCTGTATGATTCACTCTTTTCAAAAATCCTATAATAATTCCGCTTTTCTATAGCTAATTATAATTGCATCGGCCTCAATTTTCCGCTATATATATTGATTATAGAATTAGAACAATCAGAATCTTATATTGAAGTAAAAAACTCAAGTACAAAATAACCAGTATTAAATGCCACCGGAGAGGTGTCGGAGTGGCTGATCGAGCAGCCTTGGAAAGGCTGTGTAGGGCTTGTCCCTACCGCGGGTTCGAATCCCG
>CBDURK010000183.1:0-6407 GCA_965369645.1 uncultured bacterium
GTATTTCTTGTCTTTATAGTATTGATTGATCCACTTTTAGTCGGCAGCGTAATATGTTAACTCAATCAATTTCTTTACTGGAACTGCTGGTTTTCGCCTTTCTTATCATCTTTCATATTTACGTCTTGCGATAATTATTGATATGACTTTCTTGGCAATAATTGCTTTAGTAGCGTTTTCGATTTTGGTCCAGGAAGAAGCTCGGGTCTTTATATGAACTGTTGACTTGCCGGCGCCGATTGCAGCAGATGTGTTGGCGATTATCATATCGAGATTCTTTTCTTTAAGCTTTATTTCGGCATTTTGTCGAAGATTTTTATCTTCCAAAGCAAAACCTACAACGATTTGTTTTTTTCTTTTGTGCTTACCCGCCCACTTGAGAATGTCTGCCGTCGGCTTTAATTTGAGAATCAGAGACTTATTGCTCTTTTTGATTTTTGTTTTAGCCGTTCGGGCGGAAGTATAATCAGAAACAGCCGCAGCCATAATCAGACAATCGCACTTCTCAAAATACTTTTTGAGAGACTCGAACATCCGGGCGGCGGTTTCAACTTCGACTACTTTTGCCCCGTTCGGTAGTCTTTGAGTCGTCGGGGCAGTTATCAGTATTACTTTATGGCCGGCCCTGAGTGCGGCACGCACAAGGGCGTAACCCATCCTGCCACTGCTCGCATTGGAAATAAATCGGACCGGGTCGATGTACTCCCTGGTACCGCCCGCTGTAATTAAAATTCGCATCTGGTATCTCGCGAAGTGTATCTTACAATTTGTGTTTCGTATTTGGGATTATGTTTTGTTAATCTTCGTAGCAACTTTTTCTACTACTTTCAGGATATCCTTCGGCTCGGACATTCTGCCGATACCTTCGGTTCCGCAGGCAAGCCGGCCCTCTACGGGGCCTATCACTTGAAAGCCCATTTCTTTCACGGTCGCGACATTGCGTTGCACGGCAGGATTATTCCACATATTATTATTCATCGCAGGAGCCAACAACACGGCCTCCGACTGAATCAGACGCCAGGCAGCACAAAGGATCGTGCTCAGTAAATCATCACAGATGCCGTTTGCAATTTTGCCCATGATATTAGCCGTCGCAGGCGCCACAACAATAATATCAGCCCAGTCAACCAAATCTATGTGCCCGATTTTATATTCTTCGGGTGTGTTCCAAAGGCTCGTAAAAACGGCCGAGCAGGTCACGGCCTCAAAGCTTATGGGGCCAACGAGACGACAGGCATTTTCGGTCATTACGGTTTTTACTTTGGCACCGGCAGCGGTCAGCTTGCCGGCCAAATCGACCGCCTTGTACGCAGCGATTCCGCCGCTTACACCCAGCAGAATATTCAAATCGTTAAGCATCTCGTTTCTCGTTTACTGCAGATGTGTACCAAAAAGCTGATGTATCTCTATTTTTTATTTTCATTCCCGGGGATCTTCGCGGGCAATCCGTCATCGATGGCGATCTTGTCCTGCAGGATTTCCTGAACAACAATTTCAAGCATTGTTTTGCCTTCGACATCCTCAATCAACGGCCTGGAGCCCTGTAAAAGCTCACTTAACCGTTTTTGAACCAGTGCCGTCAATTTGAATCTACCGCCGACCTTGTTTACTATCTCTTCGCTCTTTAGTTCTTCTATCATTTTTTTACCTCATATCCTGATTCAGGGCCCATCCTGCAATACGTCGTAAGATAGAAACCTTACCAATCTTCATTCGCTGTATTAATAATTAGCCTCCTGCTTTACGGTTCGTGGCTTACATCCTGGTATCACCACTGAGAGCTTAAGACTTCCCGCAGGAATCCTCGATAATTTTCACACATTCGTCCACTGCCTGCTGCAAGTCCTCATTTATAATCATATGTTTATAATACTGCCAGGCCGCTGCAATCTCATCACTTGCCCCGCTCAGCCTTTTTTCCGCGGCATCAGCAGCTTCTCTGCCTCTGTTGTTCATACGTTTTACAAGGTCCTTTTCGGTCGGTGGTAAAACAAATATCATTACCGCATCCGGAAAAATTGGCAGAGCCTGTTTGGCGCCCTGAACGTCGATTTCAAGAATAACATTTTTCCCGGCTTGAATAGCTTCTTCAACTTTGTCCCTCGGTGTTCCATACAGATGACCGAACACCTCAGCATGTTCCAACAGAAGGCTCTTATCGATTCGCTCCTGAAACTCCTGCTCTGATATAAACCAATAATCCTGACCGTCAACTTCAGCTTTACTCTTCGGTCGGGTCGTGACCGAGACGCTAAGATAAACATTATCGAACCGCTTAACCACCTCTTTGCAGATAGTGCTCTTGCCGACACCGGATGGACCGCTCATTATCACTACTTTGCCTTTACTGTTCTCTGTGCCACTCATTCCAACTCCAGTATAAACTCTCGATGCTCTTGACGTTCCGTATCCTTACTATTCTATATTCTGAACCTGTTCCTTAATCCGGTCAATTCGGCACTTCATATCCACCACACAGCGGATACTTTCGGTATCGGAGGCCTTGCTAGCAATAGTATTTGCCTCCCTAAGCATCTCCTGGCTTATGAAATCCAACCTGCGTCCAGCCAGTTCATTTGCCCGGCAGGCCTGAGAAAATTGTCGCAGATGTGAATCCAGACGGGACACCTCCTCGGATATATCCGACCTTTCCGCAAAAATCGCGACTTCTCTGGCAAGCGTTTCTTCATCCAGTTTCAGCTTTACCTCGGCAAGCAGCACATCGACCCGTTGCTTTAGCTTTGCTGCATACTCCTGCAAAACGATATCAGCACGGTCGCGAATTTGTCCAAGGTCTTTTTCTATCGCACTACAGTGTTTTTTCAAATCAGCTTCCAGGAAACCGCCTTCAGCGGCGCGCATTTGTTTGACCTTATTTATCGCTTCCAGGCTGACTTCCAGAACCTTTTCCCTTATTTGCTCGGATGCTTTTTTTGTCGGCAATGCCGGCTGAATAATTCCTGGCAGGCTCAACAAGTTGCCAATATCAATCGACCCATTTATACCGGCCGACGAGCCGGCCCTGTTCAATTTTTCCGCAACGGTCTTAAGGGCCGTCTCATCTATATCAAAGAGCGCATTTACCGACGAATTCTTGAGCCGAAGGACATAATTTATGGTCCCGCGTGACATATTATTTCGCAGAAGCTTGTCAATATCTTCTTCGATAAACGCAACCGGTTCCGGCAACCTTATAATCGCCTTAAAGTAGCGGTGGTTGACGGTCTTTATTTCAACAAGGTAACTTACGCCGTTCACTTCACCCTGCCCCTGGCCATAACCGGTCATACTGTTTATCATAACGCTACGCTTTCAAGCCGAATTCTGCCGTATAAGCAGTCTTTTTATATCCACTTTTAGAACAAATTCTTTCGTTAACCGCCGGGCGAATTTACATCCGCAACAACATTAACATCACTTGTGGTCTGCCCCATACCGGCAGGCGCCGAAGACTGCTCCGAGCTTACCGGCATCTCTTGCCTGGCTGGTGCGTCTTCTCCGAATTCACTTACCTCCGGTCTGTAAAATTTGGCCATTACCACTGCGAGGGTAAGAAAAACACCCACTAACGCTATTGTCACCCAAGTCAGGAAGTCGCCGGTTTTTGAGCCCAAAATTCCACCGGCCCCTGCACCGCCGAATGCTCCGCTCAAACCACCTCCTCTGCCCTTCTGAATCAAAATGATTAAAATCAGGGACAAACAGCAAACAATGAACAAAGCGGCAACCACCTTCATAATAAAACCAACTGCTAACAATGGAAAAACTGTCATATTCGTAATCCTTTCAACAGACTATTTATTATTTTCTATTTACTATAGTTGCCCAATAGTTGCAGCCGCTTTCAATAGTAAATAGTAAATCGCCGGTTAAATTGCTCCCTGAATAATCGCAAGAAAACCGTCCGCCTTCAAACTTGCCCCGCCGACCAGCAGACCGTCAATATCCGGCTGAGCCATCAACTCTGCCGCATTGTCGGGTTTTGCAGAACCGCCGTACTGAATGCGAATTTCCCCGGCCAACTCATCACTGTACATATTGGCCAGAAGCTTCCGTATAAAATCGTGCACTTCCTGCGCCTGCTGCGGTTTCGCCGTCAGACCCGTTCCTATGGCCCAGACCGGCTCATAAGCTATGGTTACCGCAGAGACTTTTTCTTCGCTCAGACCGGCCAGACCGTTTTCCAACTGACGGGTTACAACATCATTCGTTTTCGAAGCTTCCCGTTCAGCGAGCAGCTCACCAACACACAATATCGGCAACAGCCCGCCAGCAATTGCAGCAGTAAGTTTCTTATTTATCAGCTCATCAGTCTCACCGATTACATGCCGGCGTTCCGAATGGCCGCAGAGGCAATATGTACAGCCAATATCTTTTAACATCGAAGTACTTATCTCGCCCGTAAAAGCTCCGTCATGTTCAAAGTAAACATCCTGTGCGCCGACACAGATACTTGATGCGGCAAGAGCTTTAGTCACAGACTGCAAATAAACGAAAGGCGGAAAAACCGCCACAGTCGCTTTCGCGCTCGTTGTCTCTGTCACGCCCGAAGCAATGCCCTCAACCAACTCTACAGAACTGGAGCTGTCTGTATTCATTTTCCAGTTACCTGCTACAAACGGCTTTCTCATAAAACTCTCCTAATCAGCTCTTGGTTCGCAGTTCTTAGCTCATTAATAAATTATCAATTCAAATCTAAAGCAGCTCTGTTGATCGGGGAAAACTGCCTAATATCGAAAGCTGCAAGCAATGCTTACGAGCTTCCGCCAGTCCATCCTGAATATTTTTTTCCACTCTGTGTCCCAAAAAGTCAACGAAGAAATAGTATTCCCATTCTCTCTTTTTGCTGGGTCTTGACTCAATATTTGTCATATTGATACCGTATCTCTTGAAAACATCGAGCACATCAGACAAAGCCCCGGCCTTGTGAGAGGTGCTGAATAGCATAGCAGTCTTATCTTCGCCGGTAGGCTTTGCATCTTCTTTGCTGATTATCAAAAATCTGGTTATATTGTTGGTAATATCCTCGACATTCTCGCAGATGATTTTCAGTCCATACAATTCCGCAGCCACATGAGAGCCAATCGCAGCAGTATTCGGCTCATTGGCCGCCATTTGCGCCGCACGGGCAGTTGAAGCCACCGGCACAGTTTGTGCCTCTTTAAATGTGGCACTGAGCCAGTTTCGGCACTGAGCGAATACTTCGGGCTTGGAGTAAATCTTCTCGATTTTCTCCAGCGAGCAATTACCCAAAAGACTGTGATGAATTGCCATCTGAACCTCGGCACATATCTTAACGTTAGAATCTATTAGGGCGTCAAGCGTCTCTATTACGCCGCCGCCCTTAGTATTCTCCACAGGCGCAAGGCCCAGGTCGCAATGACCTTTACTCACTTCATCGAAGATACTTGTGATGTCCGCCAGTGGTTCATATTCGACACTCTGGCCAAACTTGAGCATTGAGGCGGTATGGCTGAAGCTGCCGGCCGGACCGAGATACCCGATTCGCAAAGTTCTTTCCAAAACAAAAGACCCGCTCATCAGCTCACGCCAAATAGCTATCAGGCACCTGTCGGGCAGGGGGCCTTTATTGGCCCTGGCAATCCTGTCAAACACATCTTTTTCGCGGTCTGGCGAATAAACCGGCTTGTCGGTTTTGGTCTTCAGTGTTCCTATCTTTACGACAACGCGCGCACGCTCGTTGAGCAGCTCGACAAGCTGATTGTCAACTTCGTCAATCTTCTTTCTCAGTTCTTCAAGAGACATAAATCAAATCCAAAAAGTACAAAAAGTCGAAAGCAAATCATAGACGCCTTCCGCCTTTTTTTATAAAAACTAATATATTTAACAGAATTTTACTCTTGCGTCAATGAATTTGATTCATTAGATAATATTTTAAGCACACAATTCAGGTAAAATATGCAAAAAGTAACAAAATATACAATTTTTCAGACCAAATGGGGCTATTTCGGCCTTGCTGGCTCCGAATATGGCCTCTGCCGAACCCAACTGCCCGGGCCGAAGCCGGAAAAAATTAAAACACTTCTCTTAAAAAATCTTCCCGCCGCCCAATTTGACAAAACCTTTTGTAAGATTCTTCAGCAGCAGATAACCGCCTACTTCAAGGGTGATTATATAAAATTCAGCCGGGATATTCCACTTATCCTCGATGGATTCAGCTCGTTCGGCATATCGGTTTTGACAACCTGTCGGGAAATAGAAATCGGTCAAACCATAACTTACGGCCAATTAGCAAAAAAAGCAGGCAGACCAAACGCCTCCCGGGCTGTCGGCAGCACGATGGCTAAAAACCCTCTGCCACTAATTATCCCCTGCCATCGAATAATCCGCAGCGACGGCCAGATGGGCGGCTTCTCAGCACCAGGTGGCATAATCTTAAAAAAGAA
>CBDURK010000184.1:0-6296 GCA_965369645.1 uncultured bacterium
CTCCATCTCAAGGTGCTGACGAACAACTTTATCAATGTTTACGTCTTGTCCCATCGGAAGCGGATTGTAACGGCATCTTAAAAATTACGCAATAAAAAAGGGCGTTTACATCAGTAAACGCCCTTGGAATATCTTTAAGCTGTTTTAATTATACAAGTCCCTGGTCGAGCATTGCGTCGGCGACCTTGGTAAAGCCTGCAATGTTTGCTCCCATAACCAGATTTCCGGGCTGACCATATTCTTCAGCCGCGTCGTAGGACTGTTTGTGTACGGCAATCATAATGTTGTGGAGTCGCTCGTCAACCTCTTCACGGGTCCAGGAAAGGCGCAGTGAATTTTGCGACATTTCCAGGCCTGAGGTGGCGACACCACCGGCGTTTGCGGCTTTGCCGGGACCGTACAGTATCTTTTGGGCGAGGAATTGCTCAACTGCTTCAGGTGTACTCGGCATGTTGGCACCCTCTGCTACGAGTGTACAGCCGTTCTTAAGCAGTGTTTTTGCATCTTCACCGTCGATTTCGTTCTGAGTTGCACTTGGGAAGGCACAGTCACATTTAATGTCCCAGGGTCTCTTGCCCTGGCGATACTCAGCGCCGAATTTGTCGGCGTATTCCTTGATGCGTCCGCGTCTTATGTTCTTTAGTTCCAGGACAAAAGCCAGTTTCTCAGCATTAATCCCGTCAGGGTCATAGATTGTACCGTTGGAGTCGGAGAGGCTGACGGCTTTTGCGCCGAGCTGGTTAAGTTTTTCTACGGTGTACTGGGCTACGTTTCCGGAGCCGGAGACAGTACAGATTTTACCCTTGAAGCTCTCGTTGCGGGTTTTCAGCATTTCCTCGGCCAGGTACACACAGCCGTATCCGGTGGCTTCGGTACGAATGAGTGAGCCGCCCCAGTTCAGTGCTTTACCGGTCAGGATGCCGGTAAACTCATTGCGAATACGTTTGTATTGACCGAACATAAAGCCGATTTCACGTCCGCCTACGCCTATGTCGCCTGCGGGCACGTCGGTGTCGGGACCAATATGGCGGCAAAGCTCTGTCATGAAGCTCTGGCAAAAACGCATGACTTCGTTGTCACTCTTGCCTTTGGGGTCAAAGTCTGACCCGCCTTTACCTCCACCCATCGGCAGGGTGGTAAGAGCGTTCTTGAATACCTGCTCAAATCCGAGGAATTTCAGGATGCTTGCGGTAACGGTAGGATGGAATCTGAGTCCGCCCTTGTATGGGCCAAGAGCACTGTTGAATTCAAACCGAAATCCACGGTTTATCTGGACGTTTCCCTTGTCATCCTGCCAGGGTACTCGGAACATAATCTGTCTTTCCGGCTCAACAATCCGCTCAAGGATTTTGGCATCGACATATTCCGGATGTTTTTCCAGTACCGGTTCCAAAGAATCAAGAACTTCTTTAACCGCCTGAAGGAATTCTAATTCGCCGGAATTACGTTTTTGTACCTGCTCGTAAACGGCGTTAATAACAGTGTTTGCAGTCATTTAAGTAATCTCCATTAACAATCATAATTTGTATTTTTGTTTTTTTGCTACTATTAAAATAAGTTAAACTAATAGGAAAACCGCATAATTGTGTTGCTAACAGCAAAAGCAAACCGTTACAATAGCACACTTAAGGAGTATAGTACAAGACATTAATGTTAATACAATCTATTAGGGCAGCTTATAATGCATATAGATATACTAAAGGTGTTTTGTGATTTATCAGATTTGAGAAGTTTCTCAAGAACTGCTGAAAAGCATCTTTTAAGTCAATCTGCGGTCTCGCAGCAGCTTGCACAACTTGAGCTAACTCATAAGTGTCAGTTGATAAACCGCAAAAAAAGACCTATTGAACTCACTAAGGCCGGGCAATTGCTTTACCAGGCCTCTAAAGACATGCTTGACAGATATGAACAGCTCAGTAACGAACTGAATGCTTTACGGAAGTCTTCTGTGAGCAGAGTAAACGTAGCAGCTATTTTCAGTATCGGGATGCATACACTGCCGGACTACGTTAAGAAATTCATGGTCAGCTATCCGGATGTTAATGTCCATATCGAATATTTTAGTGCCAGCAGGATTTATGAGCTGGTTTTATCCGGTAATGTCGATATCGGCCTTGTTGCTATCCCGAAAAGAGACAAAAGACTCGAAGTGCATGATTTTGAGGATGAGCCGCTGGTTATGGTCTGTAGTCCGAAACATCCGTTTTCACATGAGCAGCAGGTTGATATTCATAGGCTGCAGTTTGAAAAATTCATTGCTTTTGAGAAAAGTGTTCCCACGCGAGCGTGGATAGATAGTATTCTGGAGCGTTATAATGTTGCTGTCCGGGGGGTGATGGAGTTCGATAACATCGAAACGATCAAACGGGCAGTGGAAATAAATTCAGGAATAAGTATATTGCCTCAAACGGCAATCCTTCCAGAGCTGAGCAGTGGAACAATAAAGGCAATTCCCTTTTCGAATGAAAAATTTATTAGAACTACCGGAATAATTCTTCGTAAAGGTAAAATTATAGGCCAGGCTGGCCGATACTTTATTGAGCTGCTGCGTAAAAAACGTTAAACTTAAATAAGTGGATTATGGGGTGTATAAACGCATCCGCGAAGTACGAAACATGCAGATTAAAGCTGTAATATTTGATTTGGACGGCACAATTACTCAGCCTTTCTTTGATTTTGACAATATTCGGGAGGAAATAGGGTTAGCCAGAGATTCCGGACCTTTACTGGAGTCGATGGAAAAGATGAACGCTCAACAGCGGCAGGATGCCGAGAAAATACTTTATTATTATGAGCAAAAAGCGGTAACAGAATCCAAACTTAACGCCAATGCGAAACAGACGCTTTCTGCGCTTCGTGCAGCAGGTATTCATATCGGGGTCTTGACGCGTAATAAGCGTGACAATGCCCTTGCTATCGCTCAAAAGCACGAGCTGAAGTTCGATATTGTTATCGGTCGCGAAGACGGGCCGGTCAAGCCCGATGCTTTCGGGGTATTGCATATATGTGAGCAATTCGGCGTGGAACCTAAGGAAACTATGCTGGTAGGCGATTACCTCTATGATTTACTCAGTGCAAAGGCGGCAGGTGCTGTTGCAGTGCTTCTGGCGAATCACAGTCAAGCCGACGAATTTGTCGAGCATGCAGATTTTTGTGTTGATGATATCAGCCGGATACTTGAAATAATCGATGGAAACGATAGCGAATAGAGAAAAAGGGACTCGGAATAATGAATAAAAAGATAATTATCAAATCAGCCGTTATTTTGTTATGGGCTCTGAGCATTTGTTTGGCTTCTGAGGGTAAAAAAGCTTGTACATGTCCAAATTGTGTAGCTAAAAGGCAAGCAAAAGAGGAAGTAGCTAATGATGCCGATAAAGTCCTGAAGCAGTTGAATAAGAAAACATCAGAGCTTACGTCCATTCAGGCACAGATTGAGTATAAATTCATTCAGCCGTTGCTCGAATCAGAAAAGCTGCAGAAAGGTATTTTTTATTATGCAAAGATCGGCAACAATTCAAAGTTGAGACTAAATTTTCAAACGAGGATAGTAGATGATGAAGAAGAAGAAAAATACGTCGAAGAATATATCGTGCTCGGCGGTGCCAATCTTTCTTATCCCGGCCACCGGTTCGAAGGGATGTGGGCTGTTCAGATCGACTATGAAATGAAGGGAATCAGGTATATTCAATTAGCCGATGTGCAAGACCCGAATAAGCCGATTGATGTTTTTGATTTGATTAACAAGAATTTTCCAATGGTTGGCTTTTCCAGGATTGAAGATATAAAAAAGCAATTTGAGATAACGTTAGTTGAGCAAAAAAAGTCCGAATCCGAAGATTTTATTCAAGTACATTTGGAAGTTAAGCCGAATTCGATTTATAAAGATGATTACGTATCTATTGATTTCTGGATTGATAAGAAATTGGGTCTGCCGACTAAAATAGTGACGGTTTCGACCGAGCCGGCTACTGAATCTGTAGAGTTGAAGGATGTTTTCGAGATAAAATTTCTCAAGCCCCAGTTCAATAAAAAAATGGACAAGAAGGTTTTCGACTTTAAGATACCAGCAGGTTTCGATGAGCCGGACATAATGCCGTTACCGAAAAAAGGTGAATGAAAATAATATGGTTTCAGTAACAGTTACTGATAAAGCTTTTCAGAAGCTGATAGCAAAACGTGCCCGGACATTGCTCGGCCTTGCGCGCCACCTGTCAGAGTGTAAAACGAACGACAAAATTTTGATACGTCCGTTTCTGGGCCAATTGCTTTCACAATCTATGCAGATTGAGGAGCTTCTCGACGCTTACGATGCAGGCAACAGTTGCCGCTGGTGTTCATTCAGGTCACTGACGGCTGCGATGAAGCTTTTTTCTGACGTAAGTTATGAGCTGCTCCACATTCAACACTCATTGCCAGCGTATCGACTTTTGCCGATCGAGAGAGATTTCGACAAGGCGACGGAAGAGGCACTTGAGTTTACCGGCGACGTACTTTTGCGGGCTGGAAAGCAAATGATCGACAGATCCGGCCAGCTTGGCCTTGCGATTCCACAGGGAAGTTTACGTGAGAAATCTTACACAGAAGACCTGCCGACCGGCCGGCTGCCACATGACTGCGGCACGCGCAGGATAGAGACGGTCTCCGAGACAGTAACTTTACTCGCCACAGCCTTTTTGAATTTGGCTGCCGACAGTAAGGATGTTCGCGCTGCCAGTCGGGCTAAGCCTGAAACATACGCTTCCTACGTTCTGGACTCGATTAGTGAGGAAATGTTGCGAAGTCTCGAGCTTCGATTCCACAATCTTCAGTCACTGTACGATACCTACGTCTCAGGTACTGAAGCAGAAGATTTGGATACAGACTTGCCCATTTTGAGAGGCCATATAAGCGTTGTTTTTCATTTGCTGAAAACGGCCACATCATTTGCCCACTATTACGAACGGCATGTGAATAAGGATATGTGCGATTCACAGACTCGATTTAAGCCGCTTGTAAAAGCCGAGGAATTGCTGAGGGTTCTGATGAACTACTCGGTTACGAGCATAAGTCTGTATATTGATTGTGCCGAGCATCTGTGTCATAGGATGCTCAAGCGTTACGCTGAGGTTGGCCGAGTCGAAGTGGCCGTTCCTCCCTATCGAGGTTTTCATGTTCGCCCGTCCACGCTGATTTCCAAGCTTGTCCTGCATTATGGAAGCGAAGTTCGTATGCAGATGGACGAGGAGGATTACGATGCAGGCTCACCGCTGGAGCTGTTCCGTGCCAACGAAAAGGTAAACGCGCAAAAACGTCGGTGGCTGGCCTCGGAAATCGTCCATCTTAAGATTATCAGGGAACTGGAACAGGCCGGCCAGAGCAAAATTGATCCCGTCGTTAGAAGCGTTGTGTTGACATTGGCTGAACGAGGGAAACTACTCCTGTACGAGCAGCCTTTGCAGTTACCGGAAGAACCGACTGAAAAGGAAGGGACGCTGCTGGAAAAGGTTACCGACGAAATAGCCAGGCTATTGGCAATGGGTAAGATCGATGTGGATGCCAACCTGACCGCAACCTTTATCGGGGACAAGCGGGTACTGGCTGATATAAAGTTATTGGCAGAGTCGGGGTATGGCGAGGATAAATTCGGTAACAACGTTCCTCTTCCGGAAAAACTTGTTTACTTGCGTAGATGAAAATGGAAAGGGTAAAAATGCCAAAGGGTTTAGTTATCTATTACTCAAGAACAGGTAATACCAAAGAGATGGCCCAGATAATAGCAAAGGCTATGAATGAGACTGATTTGCCTACCGAATGCAAGTCTATCAGCGAAGTAGAAGCTACGGACGTGTTCGGTTATGATGCAATAGTAATCGGCTCTCCAACATACTATGGCCAGATGGCGGCTCAGATTAAACAGTTGATAGATGATTTGGTAGGCAGGCACGGTAAGCTCGACGGTAAAGTGGGGGCGGCATTTACGAGTTCGGCAAATATAGGTGGTGGTAATGAGACTACGATTATGGGTATATTAGGGGCGATGCTTATCTGCGGTATGGCGGTACAGGGTGATCCTCAAGGTGACCACTATGGGCCGGTTTCCATCAATAAGCCCGACCAGCGAGTAGAAAAACAGTGCCAGCGCTGCGGCCAAAGAGTTGCAGAACTGACCAATAAAATGGTGGCCTAACAGGCTGATATTTTGTTTTGAGATGCTTTTCAGGTTTCTCAAATGTCCGGAATGACGTAAAATTCATTAAATTGTAAAAAAATAAATGTCGTTTTTTTTAAAAAAAAGGCATTTTTCTTTGACAAAA
>CBDURK010000185.1:0-6282 GCA_965369645.1 uncultured bacterium
GTTTACCGGCTCACTTAAAGCCGCTTCGACCGATACCAACCAGCAAGAGTATGAGAAAATGGTTCATGAGGCCAAAAAGCACATCATCGACGGTGATATTTTTCAGGTGGTCTTGAGCAGGACAATAACCGAGCCCTGTCCGGATGAGCCACTCGATGTTTATAAACGGCTAAGGGCCTTGAATCCTTCGCCTTACATGTTTTATCTCAATACGCCTAATACGATACTAATGGGTTCGAGCCCAGAGCTGAATCTGCGTGTAAGCGGAACCGAGAAACGCAATGTCGAGATCAGACCCATAGCCGGCACAAAACCCAGAGGCAAAGTCGGCAATAAAATCGACGCCGATACCGATTTCAGGTACGAGGCCGAACTTAAGCTCGACCGTAAGGAGCTGGCCGAACATATAATGCTGGTCGATTTGGCCAGGAACGATATTGCTCGCGTTGCTGAGCCGGGCAGCAGAGTCGTAACGGAACTGCTGACGGTCGAAAAATACGCTTCCGTCCAGCATCTGGTTAGTAACGTCAAGGGCATACTCTCCGATGAGCTTGATGCGCTCAGTGCATACCTGGCCACGATGAATATGGGCACGCTCACCGGAGCCCCGAAAATTGAGGCAATGAAGATAATTCGCCAACTGGAAAAAACCAAACGAGGCTACTACGGCGGCGCTGTCTGCTATCTGACAGTCGATGGCCAGTTCGACAGTTGCATTACTATAAGAAGCCTCCAGGTAAGGGACCATACCGCTTATATCCGATTCGGCGCCGGTATCGTGCACGACAGCGTTCCGAAAACCGAATTTGAAGAAACCGAACATAAAGCAAACTCCTGCCTGCGTGCGATTCGCAAACAGTAGAAAAAAAAAGTAGGAACAATCAGATGGAAGATAGAAACAGAAAAGTTTTGTTCATCGACAATTTCGATTCGTTTACATACAATCTCGTAGATGATTTTTGCAAGCGCAACTGCCAGGCCAAAGTCTATCGTGCCGACACTACACTTGAAAAACTAAAAGTGTTAGCCGCCGAATTCGAGCCTGACCTGCTTGTGATTTCTCCCGGGCCCGGCACGCCGGACACCGCCGGCGTTTCCCTGCTGGCAGCAGGTTACTTCAAAGACAAGCTCCCGATATTTGGCGTTTGCTTAGGCCATCAGGTAATCGTGCAGTATTTTGGCGGCAAAATCGGACATGCGCAGAAACCCATGCACGGAAAGCCTTCGAGAATAACCCACAATGAAAAAGATGTATTCGACGGAGTTGAAAATCCCTTGCAGGCCGGAAGGTATCACAGTCTTGTCGCAGTTCAAGTACCGGAATGTTTAGAGAAAACCGCGGAGTTCGAAGGTATTGTTATGGGAGTCCGTCATAAGGAGCTTCCAATATTCGGTGTGCAGTTTCATCCGGAGAGCATCTTGACTCCCGCAGGCGGCAAGATCATTGAAAACATTTTATCAATCGCAGAAAATATAACGGCTAAGAAGTAAGCCATAAGTAAAGGAACCTGATTATGGCCGGAATAACAGAATATATAAAGACACTCCTCGAAGGCGAGGATTTAAGCTTCGAGCAGGCGACGGATTTGCTGGACGTTATTTTTGAAGGCGAAGTGCCTGAAGCTCAAATTGCGGCTTTTCTGACAGCGATGCGAATCAAGGGCTTGAAAGCTCCGGAAGTAGCTGGACTGGCCAAATCCCTGCGGAGCCACGTCGTTAAAGTCACCACCGGAATCGAAAACATGGTTGACGTTGTCGGTACAGGCGGTGCTGCGATAAAGACCTTTAATGTCTCAACGGCCGCCGCTATCGTGGCGGCAGGTGCCGGTGTGTATGTAGCAAAGCATGGCAATCGCGCGATAACCAGCAAATGCGGTTCGGCTGACGTCCTCACAGAGCTTGGAGTAAAAATAGATCCCGGCCCTGAAGTTGTGGCCGAGTGCATTAAGCAGGCCCACGTCGGATTTATGTTTGCGCCAATGTTCCATCCGGCAATGAAATATGTTCAGCCTATCCGCAAGAGCCTGGCTTTTCGAACGGTCTTCAACATTTTAGGGCCCCTGGCCAATCCTGCCGACGTCCCGGCCTTAGTTTTAGGCGTGGCCGAGGAGGGGCTAATGGAGATGATGGCCGAAGCTCTCAAAATGCTGGGGACCAGGTATGCAATGGTCGTTCATAGCGATGGATTGGACGAGATAAGCACCCTAACGAAAACAAAAATACTCGAACTAAAAGATGGTCAAATTGCAACCAAAGAGCTCAACCCACAAGAGTTGGGCATAGAGTTGGCTGATATAGAGGACTTAACAGTTACCGACGCCAAAACAAGCGCTTCAGTCCTAAGAGAAATACTTAGCGGCCAGGAAAACGGACCTCGCAAAGATATTGTTATTCTAAACGCCGCTGCGGCTATTATCGCCGCAGGAATGGCTGACAATTTCGCTTCGGCAATCAAAAAAGCAGAAGCATCAATCAGCGAGGGCAAATCGTCTGCTTCCCTGGAAAAACTAATCGAGGTCTCGAATAAATAATAATTCTTAAGACGGCCTACGAGCAATAAATATGTTGATAGTGAAAATAAAAATTTGCGGCATTACCAACTACCAGGACGCGGTAGCGGCTATGGACATGGGTGCGGATTTATTAGGCTTTAATTTTTATCCGCCAAGCCCGAGGTTTATAACGCCGGAAAATGCCGCCGATATTATCAACAAACTGCCGGGCTTTATAGATACCGCCGGTGTGTTTGTAAACGCCACGACCGAGCAGATTAACAAAGCTGAAAACACATGTCACCTGAACTGGATTCAGTTACATGGCGATGAAGACCCTGAATTCTGCCACTCGTTTCAATCTCATAATGTAAAAACAATGAAAGCGATACGCGTAAAAACGCAAACAGACATCAAAAAAGCGGAGAGCTTTTTTACGGATGCTATTTTGTTGGACGCTTTCGACCCACAGAAATATGGCGGTACGGGTCTGACTTTCGATTGGAATATAATAGGGCATATCGGCAAACGCGTTTTCCTGGCCGGTGGGATAAATCCCGATAATGCGGCACAAGCGGTGAAATTAGGAGTTTACGGAATTGATGTTTGCAGTGGGATCGAATCCGAACCGGGCAAAAAAGACCATAAGAAAATGCAGAAACTGTTCAAAAACATACATCATCTTAGAGGATAAATACGAAACACAAGGAATAAAATATGAAATATAAAGGCAGATTCGGGGATTACGGCGGTTTTTATGTGCCGGAAGTTTTAATACCGGTTTTGGAAGAATTAGAAGAGGCTTTTTATCGTTTCTCAAAAGACCGGCAGTTTACAGCGGAGTTGACGGAGCTTTCGAATAAATATTCCGGCAGACCAAGCCCTCTCTACCACGCAAAGAGATTCAGCGAGTATGTCGGTTTCAAAGTCTATATAAAACGAGAGGACCTTCTGCATGGAGGCGCACACAAAGTCAACAACACACTCGGGCAGGGTCTTTTAGCCAAATACATGGGCAAGACCAAACTAATTGCCGAAACCGGCGCCGGTCAGCACGGCTTGGCTACCGCAATGATTGGGGCATTGTTCGGGATGGAAACAAAAATCTTTATGGGCGTTATAGATATCGAGCGGCAAAACGTCAACGTCCACAAGATGAAACTATGCGGCGCAGAAATCATCGGAGTTGAAGGTGGCTCAGGAACATTAAAGGATGCCATCAATGATGCGCTTCGCTACTGGACAGCTCACGTTACAGATACGTTTTATCTTTTCGGCTCAGCCTGCGGCCCGCATCCCTACCCGACGATAGTAAAACATTTTCAAAGCTGTATCGGCATAGAGGCCAGGCAGCAATGCCTCGATCAATTAGGCAGACTGCCTGACATGGTTGTCGCCTGTGTGGGCGGCGGCAGTAACGCCATAGGTATCTTCTCGGGTTTTGTTGATGATAAAGATGTCAAACTCATTGGCGTTGAAGCAGGCGGCAGAAGTGTAAGCAGTGGCAAACACGCTGCGACACTTGTGGCCGGTAAGGTTGGCATACTGCACGGTGCCAAGGCATACCTATTGCAGGATTCCGAAGGCCAGATTCACGATACGGAATCAATAAGCGCCGGGCTGGATTATCCATCGGTCGGGCCGGAACACTGCCTGTTAAAAGATACGAACAGGGCCGAATACGTAGCGGCCGAAGATGACAAGGTGCTCGACGCATTCGGGATACTCACTAAAAGCGAGGGCATTCTGCCCGCCCTGGAAAGCTCTCATGCCCTGGCGTACCTTATCAGCCAAAAGGGCAAGCTGGACGCTGAGACAATAGCGGTCGTGAACCTTTCCGGCCGTGGCGACAAAGATGTTTCGATAGTAGAAAAATGCCGCCCCATGAACAAATGACTATCGACTACTGAATATAAGAACAAATAAAGGATTTTATTGATGAAGACATACAAGCAGGTGTTCTCGGAACTAAAAGAACAAAATAGAACGGCCCTGATACCGTTTTTCGTAATAGGTGATCCGGATTTCGATACGAGTGTGCGAATCGTAAAAACAGCAATTGACGCAGGTGCTGATGTTCTTGAGTTGGGCATCCCATTTTCAGACCCGATTGCAGATGGACCGACAATTCAAAAAGCAGATATTCGCGCAATGAAAAGCGGGATAAACATGAAAAAGGCTCTTGAGTTTATCCGAAAAATAAAAGAATACAGAGATGTTCCCATCGGGCTGCTGATGTATTACAACCTGGTTTATCAGTACGGCACAGAAAAGTTCTTCAGCGATTTCTACAAAGCCGGTGTCAACAGCGTCCTGGTTGCTGATTTAAGCATTGATGATGCGGATGAAATTATTGGCCCCGCTGCCTCGGCAGGCCTTGATACGGTTTTTATGGTGACACCCGTTACCAAGCCCAAGAGAATGGAACGAATAGCTTCGATAACAACCGGCTTTATCTATACCGTTTCAGTCCTGGGTGTCACCGGCAGCAGAGATAAACTTTCTAATACGGTCGATGGGCTAATCGACAAATTGAAAAAACTCACAAACGTGCCGGTATGTGTAGGTTTTGGAATCAGCAAAGCAGAACATGCGGCAACCATTGCTCAGCAAGGGGCCGACGGGGTGATAATCGGCTCAAAAATCGTTGGACTGATAGAAAATAATCTTAACGACAAAGAGAAAATGCTTTCTGATATTTCGGCCTTCTTAACTGAAGTTAAAAGCGCAATTTAGATAGGCTCTTACCCCCCTACCTGTTGGTATGGGCTTATCTTTCACATCTATAGAGTGATACCATAAATTAAAACTATTGGACTTTTTGCAGATTATCGCAATAAAAGCTTTTGCATCAGCGTCTATACATAACGAATACAAACAGATCCTTAAAAACTAATTTCCGAGTGTGAATTAGTCGGATCGTAACCTTTAATCTGTTTTGGAGACTAATATTATGAAAAGGTATCTAATTCCAACCATCGCTGTTCTATTGGTTCTGGTTGTGGCGTGGACAGCATTTGGACAGGCACAAGATCGGGCTGGTCAGAGAGGGAGAATGCAGAACATGTCTGAGGAAGAAAGAGCCCAGATGCGTGAAAGATTTCAGAATATGTCCGCCGAAGAAAGAGCCCAGATGCGTGAAAGAATGGGCGGCCAAAGAGGTGGTGCATTTATGATGGGTGGCCAGGGCCAGGAAGAGGCTATCAAATCGATTGAAGAACAACTGGCCAAGCTCAAAGCAGCACAGATCACACGGCCTCAAGGCGGATATCAAGACCTTTCTGCCGAAGAAAGAACCAAGCTCAGAGAGAAAATGACAAAAACCTTCCAGGACCGACAAAAAGCACTTCAAACAATCATAGCACAAGTTGCTGCGATGCAAGGCCGAAGGCAGCCCGCAGCCGGAGGCGGAGGCGGACAATTTATGATTATTAACACCGGCGACCTGCAACCAATACAGGCAGCAGCAGTGAAAGAAAAAGCCACGGAGACAACCCAGCTCCTCGAAAGGCTGATTGCCAGAGGAAGCGGCCGAGGAATGGGCGGTAGAGGCGGCAGAGGTCAGGGAGCAGGCCAAAGACCCCAGGGCGGCCAGAGAGGAACCAGAGGACAGAGACCTCAAGGCGGCCAAGGTCAAGGCGGCCAAAGACAACAAAGAAATCGCTAATTCTCAAACAATATAGAGTGGTTCAACGTAGGGGCGGTTCACGAACCGCCCCTTTTTCTAATTCACCCGTGTCATTTCGACCGAACAAAGTGAGTGGAGAAATCTGGTACACAAAATTACAGG
>CBDURK010000186.1:0-6263 GCA_965369645.1 uncultured bacterium
ATATTATGAACATTTTCTTCCGTCTGGTGACATAAAACAAGTCTTCATAATCAACTTCTGTAAAAACCTTGTCCATGATTTCTATAGAACGCAAATCGCAGTATTTAAGTCCAAAAACTGCAAATGGCCTTATATTTTTCGGCTCAAAAGGCTCCGGGTAAACTGCTGCAAGCTCTCGCAGGGGGAATAGAAATTCTTTTACAGGCATACAAGTGCGGATGTTATTGAATTCAACCTGGACATTGGCAGAAGAGTCGTATCTATTATATACATAATGCTCTCCGGATTTCTTAGGAACATACAGTTCCATCTCTTGTGCAAGAGCATCCAGAAACGGCTTTAATTCACTTATCAGAACAGTCTGCATGTTACTCACCAAATTTTACATGTTAATTTATGCTGTTCGTAATAACCAACAGCATAATCATCTGACTTAATGCTTTAATTTGCAGGCATATAGTAAGGTAAGCTGGCCATATCCATCGCAATATCAATGGTTATTACTTTAATTTTTCTTGGTACTACTAAATAACACGGAGAAAAATTTAAAATACCTCTTACACCCGCTTTGACCAATACATCCGTCATTTCCTGTGCAGCTTTGCGAGGCACTGCCATAACTGCAAGTTTTATTTTTCTTCTCTTGATCGTCCCCAGTTTAGAGATGTTTTCAATCGTAACATCTTTTATTTTCCTGCCGATCTTTTTAGGATTAACATCGAAAGCCGCCGCGACATCCAGGCCATATATACTAAAGCCGGGAAAAGATAAAATAGCCATACCAAGATTACCTACTCCAACCAAAGCTGCTTTCTGGTTGATATTTAGTTTAAGGATTCTTTTAATTTCCTTTATCAGCTTTCCAACGCCGTATCCTACACCACGAGTTCCAAAATCACCAAAGTACGAAATATCCTTTCTTATTTGCCAGGGAAATATGCCAACGTAATCTGCCAGATTAGTACTTGATATGTTCTTCTGGCCCTGTTCAGACGCAAGAATTAATCCCCGCAAATATATAGGCAGCCGTCGAATAGTCTCGTCTGGTATTCTGCTGTATCTCATAAATTATTCTATCTTATAGTTTGTCACTTGTGTTCACATACATAAAGTCTATTCGCTGCATTATATATTCGTTATATCCGTCAATAAATTTTACTTTATTTTTTTGGTGATGTTAAAAAATATCTCGACTTCATTATTTTGAAACAAGGTTTTAGGCCCAATAATGCCGATAATCACAAAAAATAAATGAAAGAATGTTATAGATTTGAAAAAAACATTATAAAAAATTCTTTGATAAGGATGTTTAATCGATGAATTCTCAATAACGAGATTTTTCTATCGGAAGATAACTGTTCGATTTGTATTGTGAAATAATTAAGGAGCCTGTAGCTAATAAATCGCTACAGACTCCGAATTTGTAAACAATCATTGGCTAATGGCATGGCCTCTCAAATGCTATTCGCAGCTCATTTTGGCCATAGCCATTTTTCAACTACAAGACTTACTCAGCAATATTTCCGATGATTTCTATATTGTCAATCGCCCACCACCAGTCATTGCCGGCATCGTATAATCCAAATTCCAAAACCAAACTCGTGGCCCCATCTGGATTCTCTAAATCAACGATGACTGTTTCGTTGGTTGCGTCCGGTTTAAAGTTAGGGCTGCTGCCATCAGATTCCCAATGTAGCAATATGAACGAATCCGCCCCGTCGAAAGAGGCAGTCACCATTGCTGTCTGGTGATAATTGTCATCAAACTCAGGACGCCAGCTCGAATCGAATTTAAGTTGAAGTGTGCCAGCCTCAAAACCAGAAATATCGATTGCAGGCGTACTCAGCCAGGTATCATAAGGATTATCTGAATTAGGTACCGGATGATCTGCATCATCCCACTCATCCGGATCAGCGACAGCAACAGTGCCCCTTCCCAACTCAAACTGGGAACGATTCTGGTCACCGGCCGCCTCGGTCCACCATGCCTTGTCCGCGAAGGCCCATCCGGCCCATTCCGTAACGCCATCAGTGGCCGGGTCACCTATGCCGGCAATTCCGCTTTCGTCAACAGTCCAACCGGCAGGTGGTGTGTCCGTCCATACTTCGTCGCCGGCAAGTTGTTCATCCACATTCGGACCCAATTCCAAACCTTCGAAGTCCTCGTAAAATGCAAGATCTTTTTCTCTGGGAAGACCGCTGACTTCCAGGTTGTCAATCGCCCACCACCAGTCATTACCTGCCTCGAATAAACCAAACGTCAAGACCACGCTTGCAACTCCAGTAGGAACTTCCAAATCGACAATGATAGTTTCATTAGTTGATGTATCGGGCTTAAAGTTCGCACTACTCGGGTCGGATTCCCATCGGAATAGCTCTATCGGCTCTGCTCCGTCGAAAGAAGCGGTCAGATTACCCGTCTGTTGATAATTGCTGTCAAACTCCGGACGCCAGCTTGAATCGAATTTAATCTGAACCGAACCGGCCTCAAAACCGGCTATATCAATTGAAGGTGTACTAAGGAAAGTCTTATACCAGCCCGATGCCGCCGAATCTGTATGATCCGCATCATCCCACTCATCCGGGTCGGCCACAGCAACAGTACCTTGTCCAAGCTCAAATTCAATTCGCCTTTGATTACCAGCTACGCCGATCCACCAATCCTTATTGGTGAAGGCCCATCCGGCCCACTCGGTTACACCGTCAGTAGCCGGGTCACCTATTCCGGGCACTCCACTTTCGTCAATTATCCAACCATCAGGCGGCGTGTCCGTCCAGACTTCATCGCCAGAGCTCTCATCCACACTTGCGCCAAGCTCCAGGCCTTCGAAATCCTCTGCAAGAATCATGATTCTTTCCCTCGGATTGCCGCTGACCTGCACATTATCAATTGCCCACCACCAATCGTTGCCGGCATCAAGCATACCAAACACAACGACCATCTTATTGGCGCCTGAGGGTCGGTCGATGTTAACTGTAACGATCTCACTGGTAGCATCGGGCTTAAAGGATGCTCCAGGCTGGGATTCCCACCGCATGACCTCGATGGGCTCGCCACCGTCAAATTGTACCGTGACATTCGCAGTCTGTGTGTCTTCCGGACGCCAGCTCGAATCAAATTTGAGCTGCAATGTACCTGCTCCAGCCTTTATCGCAGAAACATCAATCTCAGGAGTGCTGAGGAAGCTGTTCAGCAGACCCTCGGCACGGGCCATATCATCCCATTCATCCGGATCGACTACAGCCACCGTACCGTTTGCCAGCACGAATTGGCTGCGTTCCTGATCCTCGGCTGTTTCCGCCCACCATGTTTTATTTGCAAAGCTCCATCCGGCCCACTCGGTAACACCATCATTGGCTGGATCGCCGGCTCCGGGAACACCACTATCATCAATTGCCCAGCCGTCCGGGGGATTCTTTGTCCAGACTTTATCGCCGGCAAGTGCCTCATCCACGTTCGGCCCCAGAACCAGACTTTCGAAATCCTCTTCAAATAGCAGAATCCTTCCTGTAGTTGGTATGCGGCGAACCACTCGAATATCATCGATGAGCAGCCTGCCCGGACCTCCGAGCTCTGGTTTTTCCTTTTCGCCGACTCCAATGGCAATATCTTTAATCGCTGTTAAGTCAACACCTGCTCTCTGGAATTCTTCCAGGGCAATTGCCCACAACTGCCAGTCTTCGGCAAAAACTGCCTCCTGACCATTTGCATGAAATACTGTACCGGACATGCCAACCGTATCTTGTAATCTTAAATATAGCGGGCCGGGAGAATTGCTGCCAATTCCTATGTCCTGCGACTCAACGATCGGTCCGGGGGAACCGGCCGTGACGTTAGAAAATGTTGCCTCACATGTAGCTTTGGAATTGTGAGCAGAAACAGCAAGACCTATGTAAACACTCTGGTCCATCGGCATGCTCCAGCTTGATGGATCTGCCGGGTCATTGCTTTGTACAGGCAGCCAGTTGACACCATCGGTAGAGTGCTCGGCGGTAAATACGTTGCTGGCCGAACGCGTTAGTTTGATCCAATGCGGACCGGTAATCGCACCGGTACCAGTGTGCGTGCTGTGACTATCCTGGGCCACATTAGACCTGAACTGAAAGGCCACTCTGCCCGACGGTGTTACTGCCACCATCGCATAGATTGAGTCCGCTTCCAGAGTATTACGAATCATCACACCAGCCTTGGCCCAGGAATGAGTGTCGCTCATGCTCTCTACCTTAGCCACAATCGAACCGGGTCCACTGAGAGTTTTATATGCAAAGTGGAATTCATCAGACGTCCCTCCTATGTCCGCGCCGGAGCCGGTCATGATATATGTCTGAGTAGCCGCATCAAAGCTGAGACTGCCGACGCTGGCTGGCCGACCTTGAAACCACAGAGTCAGTCCAATTAGTCCGTTCAGAGTGTAGTCCTGAGAAGTATCAAACGTGCGCACGACTTCAGAATAGGACGCAACGTTGTTATCGTAGAATAACGGCATGGACTGGACACCACTGTAAACAATGGTTTGTTCAGCAAAAGGTGGATCTGCGTAACCTGCCTGAGAACCGTTCAACGGGTCATCCCATCCGTCTTCCCAAATATCATATATCCTGTCCGGTGGATAATCGTTGTAATCCTCGAAATCATCCACAATCACAAACTCGGCCGTTGTAAAGCTCCAGATATCACCGGGCATGCTCGTGCCATCGGATGCTTCCTCGTCAATGCGCCAATAATATGTAGCTCCCGGCAAAAGCGTACCAGGATCGAAGTTTAGTGCCGCTTGGTTGCCTTGAGATGTTCCACCGGTACCGGCAGCAACATCGGCCTCGTTAGTTCCAAGGTAAACATTACGAGAAACCGCATCGAGTGCGGGAGCCCAGTTTAGGACTTCATTTGTCATGACCTCCGTTTGGCCATTTGCAGGTTGTGGTCTCCATGCGGTCGCTGATGTGGTGGAACTGTTTAACAATTCCATCACCTCTGCATCGGTGAGGCCGCCTTTATAGACGCGAACCTCGTCAACAGTGCCTGTCAGAAAATCACTTGGCACTTCGCCATCCCATTCCTGTCCCAGAGACCAGCGGTCATCTGCGCTGAGGCTGAAATTCGCCTCGTGACTATTTTCCTGTACACCATCGACATAAATGTAACCCGTACCGCCCCGCCGTACATACGTTAGCATATGCCATTGGTCATCAGTAACGATGGTTGTCGAATGGCCTTCGTAACCATTATCATCATACATCGCCAATCTCTGGTTTTCAGTAGCGAGCAAAGCCACATTGCCGCCGGTACCGCTATTGATTGAAAACCAATCGCCTGTATCCGCCGTCTTGACCCAGGCGTTCATGGTGATGTCATTACCTTGAATATTATCAGCGACACCGTCCATCGTTATATAGTCATCCCCGTCAAGGAATACTGCCTGGCCGAGCCAACCCTCGACATACTCCGGATCGCCGGCAAGTGTCGCCTCATTATTCAAACCGGAAGAATCCAGCGTATCTCCGTCGAACGTCCACCATCCGACAAGATCAGCGGCATAGACCGTGCTTCTCAGAAACAGACTCAACACCAAAACAACGGATAAATTGATCAATTTTCTGGACATAATAAATCCTCCTTTTGAAATATATAAATGAAAACAATCCTAATTCAAAAGCCAACAGTGATTGTCGGAAATGGTTGCAAATCAAAAATGCTCATCCTCCATCACAAAGCTACAAATACTCGTCGATTTCACATAGACCGAAGAGAGTATTTTCTCAGGCACATGCTTAACTAATTGTATTTATACCAAATTGACCGCCTCTTCGTCAAGAATATTCCTTGTTTGATACATTGAGTTTATTAAGCAGTTGCATGTCGAATTCAAGGACAAAGACTGAAACAAACAGCATCAGCTATCAATTCTTCATTGACATTGCTCACGAGCATACCATAATATAATTCGTATTACCTGCAAACAGGATATGCCACAAAAAAAGTATTTCATAGCAAATCCGGTTTGATTATCAATTATTTAGCATTGAAAAGGACTCGAAAAAGAAAATCTTCATAACAATATGTATTCTTCACAAGAATCCAAATACGCGTCAGTAATAACGAGGTTAATGACTTTGAGAAAACGGTTATGTATAAATACTTCAAACTTTTAAAATCAATAGCGGTTTCTGTAAGTGCACGTGCAAGCATGGGCCGGACTATAATTTTATTGTTGATTTTTGTCGCAACTCGGCCTGTTCTGGCCGGTGTGGCGGGACAATATGCCG
>CBDURK010000187.1:0-6258 GCA_965369645.1 uncultured bacterium
CGATATATGCTGGGCGTGGTAACGAACCTCAGCCTTTTTAATAAGCTGAATATCACGCCAGAGAATCGCCTCTTCAGCTAACGGGTCTATCCCTGGCAATCCAAGGATAGTCGAATAGTAACCGGAATTCATCACACCATGGTCTGTAAAACTCTCATCCTGACAATGCTGGGCCACAACCACATCGAACATCGCAGCATATTTCAAAGCCCGCAGCATAACAGCCGGGTCCTGAACCCCCCTGCCGTCATCGGTAAAACCAACAGCCCCGGCCTCTGCCATAAATCCCATCTCAGCAAGTTCGACACCCTGCAGTCCTTTCGTGATGGCTCCCATTGTATAGACATGAGTTTTCCTGGCCTGTCTGCCCTTTCGATGGATGTATTCGACATCGGTTTCGTTTTGGATAACAGGATTGGTGTTCGGCATACAGACAACCGATGTGAAACCTGCCGCAACAGCCGCTACCGAGCCGCTCGCTATCGTTTCTTCCTCTTCGTCACCCGGCTCACGAAAGTGAACGTGGATATCAATCAGACCCGGGGCGACCAATTTGCCGGCCGCATCGATAACCATACAGTCTTGAGTCTTGGGTCTTGAGTCTTGGATCTTTTCTCCGACCTCAGCAATCTTTCCATCGACGATAAGCACATCGCATTTCTCGTCGATTCCGTTCGCAGGGTCTATTACCCGTCCATTTTTTATCAATAATTCGGAGCTCATTTTGAAAATAACCAATTATCAAAAATCATTTTTGTTGTGCCGCTGCCTGGTTGACCAGGAACAACACCGCCATTCTCACAGCCAGACCGTTGGTTACTTGCTCTAAGATAACACTGTTCCGGCCATCGGCTACTTCACTTTCAATTTCCAGTCCCCTGTTAATCGGCCCGGGATGCATTACTAAAATATCGGATTTGGCTCTTTTCATACGCTCAACAGTCAGTCCAAAATAATGCGAATATTCCCGTATCGAAGGAAAAGGATTTCCTCCGAGACGTTCAAACTGAATTCGAAGCATATTTATCACATCAACTTTTTCAATAACCTCATCAAGGCTGTAGCTTACTTTAACAGGCAATTGCCTTACCTGTGCAGGCATAAGAGTCGGCGGGCCTACAAATATAATCTCTGCGCCGAGTTTTGTCATCGCCCACATATCACTGCGGGCAACCCGCGAGTGCGCTATATCGCCGACAATCGCTATCTTCAAACCTTCGAGTGTGCCTTTTTCTTTGCGAATAGTATAGACGTCCAAAAGACCTTGTGTCGGATGCTCACAGAATCCATCGCCAGCATTTACCACGCAGGCATTTATATTCCGGCTCAAAAATTTCGGCGCGCCGCCGGCATTATGCCGAACTACAACAATGTCAATCCCCAGCGCTTCCATATTTCTGGCCGTATCCAAAAGAGACTCGCCCTTACTGACGGAACTGCTCTTCTTGGTGAATTCGATAATATCTGCGCTTAACCGCTTTGCGGCAAGAGAAAAGCTGTTCCGAGTCCGCGTGCTGTCTTCAAAAAAAAGGTTCACAACAACCTTACCGCGCAAAGGCGGGGCCTTTTTGACCGAACGGGTGCTTATCTGCTCAAAACCTTCGGCTGTGTCAAGAATGTATGTTATCTCCTCGGCACTAAGCTCTCGCAGGCCAAGTAAGTGTTTGCGATGCCACTTGAATTGCTTGCTTTTTCTTTTCAAAGCCATAGTCTTATATATTTATCTATGAGTATATGAATTAATGCAAAAAACATAATCCGCCCATTTATTCAATGACTACTTCGTCCTTTCCGTCCGACTCAACAAGATTGACCTGAACTAATTTGCCCGGTGAGGTATCGGCCTTGTAGCCTGCGTAATCAGCCTGTATCGGAAATTCCCTGCCGGCTCTCTCAACAAGAACAGCCAGCCTTATCGCCTTTGGCCTGCCCAAATCTATCAGGGCATCCATCGCCGCTCTCGCTGAGCGGCCGGTATATAAAACATCATCAACCAAAATAATGATTTTATCGTCAACGTCGAATCCGATTTCTGTAGTGCGAACCAGCGGTTGGGTGGTAACATGAGGCGAGTTAAGGTCATCGCGATAAAGAGTTATATCCAGAGTTCCGCATGGAACATCTTTGCCGAGCTTCTGGGATAGTTGGACCGATAACCTCTGAGCAAGGACCTCTCCCCTGCTGCGGATGCCGATTACTGCAATATCCAGCTCAACCGGCGTTTCAGAAAGTATACGATCCCGAAGCTCATTGAGAACCTGCTCGATTTGTCCCGAATCTAAAATTACCTTCATAATTAAAAGGAACCACTAACAAAAGACCAATCTTCAATATCGCATCGAGTATAGCAATTGCAATTGATAAAGGCAAGGCTTCTCAATAAGTTTTACTGAATCGCCCTTTTAATGCTAAAAACCATAATATTACTGGAACATACCGGATAATTTGCTTGAACACAAATACGTTTTATGGTAATATAAACAAGGGTTTGTAGCCAGGCAAACAGATAAATGGCAGCTATGGAGGTTGGCAATCGGGGGAGCATTTATGTTCCTGTTGTTTTTCTTAGCGCCACCTCTGGAATTAAGAAATGATATATACACCTAAAAGAACGCTTTTGCTAAGTGTGATAACCTGTATAGCAGCGCTGTGCAGTACCGCCGGTTCTACAGCCAGAGCTCAGGAACCGCTGAATACCAAAATCCTCCAACCACAGGGATTAGAACATGCCGGTATTTACCCATTAAAACGGATAGAGCCTGATTTGACCGGCGAAGGCGTGACATTCGCCGTTATCTGTCGAAGTATTACATATATCGATGATGAACCGCAGAACGATTACCGTCCTGACGTCGAACATGACAGCTTCAACTCCAGCCGACTCTTTCTACACGATAAGGGCCAACCGCCCGCTGGCATTTCTCCACATTCGACTGCCATCTGCTCCATACTGCTCGGTGAGGATCCTAACGCATTTTTCCCGCAAATAGGCCAATTTTACTACCAGGGCATAGCACCCCAGGCCCAGGCTGACATCTACGAATTCTGGTATTTCTTAACCAATAACATCTTCGAGCACTTACCGCCGGACGCAGATATTATTACAATCGACAACGGCATTCAATTTGAAGATTGGTGGACTAATGGCATCGAATCAATGGCCGAGCACTATGGTCTCACTGTCGTCGCCGCAATAGGTAATGGAACCGATGCTCATGACCCTGTCCTGTATCCGGGCGCCGGGGCCAACATCATCGGAGTCGGCGTCATTGACTCTGTAGATACTAAAGATATTGCTGCCAACCTGGAACATTTTGCTTTGGCCTATCCGGAGCATTCGACTTTCGGCCCGACACCTGATGAGCGATGCAAACCTGACATCGTCGCTCCCGGCAATTGCTTAGCCGCAATTGAAAACAAACCCAGCGTCTATGAACCAACCGGCAACTGGTCAAGCTTCTCGACCCAAATAGTAGCCGGAACAATCGGCCTGCTCGTTCAAAAAGCCAAACAGGACCCAAACTTAAGCCCCGCTATCTCACCGGAAGCCGGAAACTGCGTTATCAAAGCAATACTATTAAATTCAGCAGATAAACTGCCCTTCTGGCACAAGGGCCGGCTCCAAACCGACGATGACCACACAGTCCCTCTTGACTACATCCAAGGGGCCGGGTTGCTAAATGCAGTCGGAGCCTACAATCATTTAACATCCGGGCAAAATGAGCCCGGCGATGTTTCAACAACAGGCTGGGACTTGAACCAGCTCTATAGCAGCCCAGGGCTGGAAAACGTTTACAAAATCACATTAGCCGAACCTGCCGGCAAATTTATCACAACCACTCTCGTCTGGAACAAACACTTTGACAGAACCTACCCCTTCGAACCGGCTACTGAAAAAGACAGCAACTTTCGCCTTGAACTCTGGGCGGTTGACCCAAACAATCCCGGCAACGACTATCTGCTCGACTATAGTGACAGCAATGTTGATAATGTTGAGCACATCTATATTCCTGCAGATCCCAACTATTCAGACTACGAAATTATTCTGTCTATGAATGAAAATGACGACCCAAGAGAAATAGCTATAGCACAAAGCTATGGCCTGGCCTGGAACATAAGTGATAAACAAGACAACGACAGCATCTTTTGGTATGACCTGAATGCCGACGGTATTGTTAACGAATCAGACTTTGCTATTTTGGTCAATAACATCTTAAACAGCACAAAATCAACGGACAGCTATCTACTCGGTGACATCAATTCTGACGGCGCAATCGACATCAAAGATTTCAATATTCTCATAGAACACAAGGATCGTCAGGCCGATTGGTATATAAGACCAGACGATAAGCCAAAATAACTAACGTACAATAAACAATGACATTCAACTTTGACACGAGAGTATTTGTTAAGGAGGGATGGGGAATTAAAAAAACAAGTTCAGTAAGTTTTATTGTTGCCGTTCTTTTTCTGGTAGCATTTTCTTCTACAGGTTTCGCTCAGGAGCCCTGGAAATTTATTGTTACCTGCGACAGCCGCGGCTCTGACAATGGAATCAATCAGATTATCCTTAGTGAGCTTGTTACCGAGATAAAAACCCAGGGAGTCGATTTTGTTATGTTTTCCGGCGACCTTGTGTCCGGCCACTCAGTAAGGGACCCGGCCAAATTCGAAGCTCAGCTCAGAGTCTGGGTAGAAATGATGACTCCTGTTTACGATGCTGACATCCAGGTATATCTCTGTCGCGGCAATCATGAGCTCGGCGATGTCTGGAGTAACTATCCTCGTCCCGGAACAAGTCCCGACCCAAATGATAATAACATGCTGCGCTGGCTTAACGTCTTCGGTAATGACTCTTATCCCAAACAAAAACTGCCCGACAACGGCCCTGCCGATGAGAAGTTTACGACGTACTCTGTTACGCACAAAAATACTTTTATTGCCATGCTTGATAACTATGCCGGCACACGGCATGATTTTCAACATAAAATCAACCAGGAGTGGCTGGACGACCAATTGACGGCAAATACCAAACCACATATCTTCCTCGCAGGCCACGAACAGGCTTTTAGGGCTTTGCATTCCGATTGTCTCGACTATTTTCCGGCCGAACGTGATGCCTTTTGGACCACAATCAAAAACGCAGGCGGACGAACATACTTTTGTGGTCACGACCACTTTTATGACCATGCAAGAGTTGATGACGGCGACGGCAACCCGAATAACGACATTCACCAATACATTATTGGAACCGCTGGTGCGCCTCCATATACCTGGTCGCCGCCCTACGCCGGCAATAATAGCAGTTATATTATCGAACAATGGAACCATGCCAAAAGCTATGGTTATGTTCTGGTCGAAATTGACGGGCTTAACGCTACACTCACCTGGATAGAACGCAATTCCAATAATTTGAACATTCCTGGCATATACGAGCCTAACGAAGTATGGAGCTACACCGTTACTCCGAATCCCATTGTGCTCTCGCCGAATGGCGGTGAAACTCTCTCAGTAATTGGTAACTATACGATAAGCTGGAAAACAATCGAAGGCACTACAACTGACTACGTGATAATCGAATATTCACTCGATAATGGTCTAACATGGCAGGAAATAGGCTCCTCGCCGAATATCGGCTGGTACGAGTGGAACTCGCTCCCGCACATCAACTCAAATGAGTGCCTGATTCGCATTAGTGACTTAAATAATACTCTCATAAGTGATACAAGCGACAATGCCTTTTCGATATCCAAATGCCGGACAAAACTCAAAGCCGATCTGAACGGCGATTGCAATGTTGACATTCTTGACTTTGCCATATTAGCCGATTATTGGCTCAAATGAGCAAATCCGTTCTGAAAAATCTTCTTTTAATTTTCCAACATTTCTGATAAAAAAGTTCCATACACAATACGAAGAACAATATTATGAAATTGATCGTAAAAAAATCACAGCTAAAAGGAACGGTGCTGATCCCAGGCTCCAAGTCGCACACTATTCGTGCCGTCGCAATCGCCTCATTAGCGACAGGTGAAAGCCTAATCCACAATCCACTGGATTCAAGCGATACACAGGCGGCGGTGGCGTGCTATCGGGCCTTAGGCGCTGAGATTAACACATCTGACCCTAAGCTCTGGAAGGTAACAGGCACAGGTGGTGCAATTACACCGCCGCCGGAAATCATTGACGTGGGCAATTCCGGCACAACTCTGCGTATAGCAATGGGTTCGGCTTCACTGGCCCAGGCCGGCCAAACCA
>CBDURK010000188.1:0-6258 GCA_965369645.1 uncultured bacterium
TCTATCAAATTCAGGTGCAATTACAACCAAATCAATATCGCTGAATTCATTAGCATCGCCTCTTGCAAAGGAACCAAAGAGAACAAGCCGGCTGGTATGAATACCTAACTCATCCAATGCCTTAATATAACGCTGTAGAGCTGTCATAATTGTGCTTTCAACCATATTGACCAAATAATACCAGCAATAACCACAACAGAGCAACAATTAAATTGAGCAATGACAATTCTAACTCCAAATTACATAGATAATCTTCCGTCACCTCATCAAGGCTTGAAAACACATCCTTACTGTCATGTTTGGGCGAGGTATTCTAAAATCGTTTTTCGCATAAGCTCTGCGCTGCCGTCGGTATTGGTGAAAAGTTTGAATTGAGCTAAGCCCTGATTGACGAACATTGAAACGCCGTCTATCGTTTTGGCCCCGGCTTGCTTCGCCTGCTTTAACAATAAAGTCTCGATGGGATTATAAACAGTGTCAAAAACCGCCATATCACTTTTCAGACATTTCTGAGGAACTGGTGTTGCGTCAATATTTGGATGCATTCCAATGCTGGTACAGTTTACTACCAGCTTGGCGTTCATATCCATCAAATCATCCAGCGGTGCGAAATCACAATTAAATTCATCAGCAAGCTTTTCGGCTTTACTTACAGTACGATTGTAAATGTGGATTTGTGCGCCGGCGTCGCTTAAGCCTGCGACTATCGCCCGTGCTACCCCTCCGGCCCCGACGACGGTGACCGGAAGTCCTCTTAGGCCGCCTCTATCGATACCCAGCGTAGAAGTAACCGCATCCAATGCAGCCGAATAATCGGTATTGTAAGCCTGTAGGGTGGGGCTTGCCCCACCATTCTTAATTTTATTCGGTGGGCTAAAGCCCACCCTACATACTAATGTGTTAACCGCCCCTATCTTTTCAGCCAACGGCTCTACAAAACCACCATTGGCCTGGGCAAATTCCAGAGCACTTTGCTTATGCGGAATTGTTATACTAAAGCCAACAAAATTCAGCCACTTTCTTTCAATGACGTTGTGTAAAAAAGAGTTAAATTCCTGCTGCCCCCCCCCGACCAGTAACGGCAAATATAATTTGTTCATACTTTTTTCGGCAAAACAGGCATTATGAATCGCCGGGCTTAACGAATGGCCGACCGGATTAGCTATCACTCCGAAAAGTTCCGTCTCGGATGTAATATCATCATAATGGTACAATTGCTTAAACTGCTCGATTGTCAACTGTCCCGGTGCCGTTGCGCTTTGGTTATCGATACTTGCGAAGGTTACAAAACTGTTCAGCTTTTTCGCTATGATTCTGCTGATGAGCCCCGCCTCGCCCATACAGAACACAATTTTATCACCGCTGGTTTGGCCCAGCAAATCAAAGGCTTCGAAGCAGTCGTTGATATGATTTGCGGCATAGACAAGTTTGGGTATTGCCTCCGGGCATACATCTAAAATATCACGATACAACTTATTTATTTCAGGAAATTTTGTTTCGAAATTATGAGCAGAAAGAATCAAACGAGCTTGTGAGTTTTGCGATAGCGCGTGATTTATCGCTTCCTGATTCTCAGCAATGAGGAAATTGTCGTATTCGTAGTCAATAAATTCGGCGCCGGCTTTCAGGGCACCGACCAGCACCTCAATTCGCAATTGTTGCTTATAATCTATCACCCCCCCCTGCCGTTGGTCACGGCAGGTCACAATTATTGGTAATTGTTTATCGCAGGCACTTTTTACAAAGGCAATCAGATTTTTCACCATCTCGACACTGAGGCCTTCGAGATAATCTGTACGCAATTCAAGCAGCTCGGCACCGGCTGATATCGCCGCCTTGGCCTGCTGCCTGGCCTTCTCTAAATCCTTCGCTGCTATTGGAACTGCTAATTTTGTCTCCATAATCAAACATATAGCAGTGAGAAACCCCAAAAGCAAGGCCAAAAACTAAAGTATCACGCCTGAAAATAATTTGACCACCCTTTTGCCTAAAAGGTTGCATACTTAACGTAAATAGATTATGATACTTGGCTTGTGTTATTGATAGAATCCGCAACGGTACACTCAAACTTGTTTAGAAGTGTCCTTAAAGGTAAAAAAACGGATTCTTTGTAGGTTTATCGACTTGATATTATGTTAGAGCATAAGATTAAAATTCCGGCTTCGCAGGCCAAATGTTACCCGATAGAAATCGGCACGGACACCCTTGGCGGTTTGTGGCCCAGGATAGAAGCTGATTTCAGCGGGTGCAATAAATTTATTGTTACCGACGAAAACCTGGTCTCAGCAGGACATTTGGAAAAGCTTCTTGGCAAAAGCGATGTACCTGTTTTTGTAATAACCCCCCCCGGTGAGATTTCAAAAAATATCGATACGGCGGTTTCAATAATCGAAACTATGGAGAAGGCCTATCTCGGCAGAGATACCCTTATTGTTGCCCTTGGCGGCGGAACGGTCGGTGACATTGCAGGATTTGCAGCCGCTATTTTCAAAAGAGGCGTCCCTGTCATCCAGATACCCACAACCACAGTCGCTCAGGCTGATTCGTCTGTGGGCGGCAAAGCCGGAGTCGATTCGAGCATAAGCAAAAACGCTTTCGGTGCGTTTTGGCACCCAGCGGCTGTTTATATCGATGTCGCAACTTTAACAACTCTGGACGACAGACAATTCAGAGCCGGGCTGGTCGAATCCGTAAAGCATGCGCTTATTGCCGATAGTGAATATTTTGATTTCCTGCAAAACAATCTCGACGACGTCCTCGATAAAAAATCGAACGTGCTGGAAAAAATAGCACAGTTTAACTGCAAAATAAAAGGCGATGTGGTTGAAATTGATCCCTACGAGCAAAACAAGAGAAGAATTCTAAATTATGGCCATACTATCGGACATGCCGTCGAAACGGCCAGCGGATTCGAATTACTGCACGGCGAGGCAGTCGCTATAGGTATCATTGCCGCCGGCCTGATAGAGATTGAATTAGAATTAGCCTCGGGGGAGAGACTCGACAGTGTCCGGCAAATTCTCAAAAAACTGGATGTTCCGGTAAAATTGCCCCGGAATTTAGCCGAAAAAGACCTCATAGACCTGATTAAACACGACAAAAAGGCCGTTAACAAATGGCCGAGATTCGTGTTACTTAATGACATAGGTCAGGTGTATTGCCCGGATGGACAATATGCTGTCGATGTTGCTCCTGAACTAGTCGAAAAAGTGTTGAAGAAACTATAGAGAATATTACTTAAAGGTTGGAATATGTACAGAGAACAAATAAAAGTACTCGATTGCACAATCAGGGATGGCGGACTTATTAATAATCATTATTTCACTGACGAGTTTGTACGTGCAGTGTACCAGGCACTCTCCAAAAGCGGTGTTGATTATATGGAGTTTGGCTATCGAAGCAGTAAAGAGCTTTATTCGCCCGATGAATATGGCCCGTGGAAATACTGCGATGACGATAAGATAAAAAAAGTTATCGAAGGAATTGAGTCTGATTTAAAAGTCAGCGTAATGGTTGACTCATATCGAGTCAAAGAGCAGCACTTTGCTCCCGCTGACGAAAGCCCCGTAGATTTGATTCGTGCGGCAACGTATGTAAAATATATCGACAGTGCCATCGATCTTATCAATAGGTGTCACGACCTCGGCTATGAAACAACCTGCAATATTATGGCAATTTCAAAGGAAATTGAGCCTGACCTCGAAGAAGCTCTTGACCAGCTTGCGAAAACACCTGTCGATATCGTTTACGTAGTCGATAGTTTTGGCTCATTATACAGTGAGCAGATAGAGTATCTTGTCAAATTTTATCAGGAACATCTGCCCGGAAAAGAAATAGGCATACACTGCCACAACCAGCAGCAGCTTGCATACGCCAACACTATTGAAGCTATAATTCACAACGCCAATTATCTCGATGGTTCGATATACGGCATCGGCCGGGGCCCCGGTAATTGCTGCCTTGAGCTTTTAGTCGGTTTCCTGAAAAATCCGAAATTCAATCTGACGCCGATTCTAAAAGTTATACAGGACTACTTGATACCGATGCAGCAGGATATCGAGTGGGGCTACATAATACCTTATATGGTCACCGGCATATTGAACGAGCATCCTCGCTCAGCGATAGCATATCGAAAAACAAAAGATAAGGACAAATTCGCTGAGTTCTACGAGAAAATGCGAGAATCCCAGGAATAGCAGTCTCTAATTACCATAAAATAATATACAGCCCCAAATTTCATTTGGGGCTTTTTTCATATTATTACCTTGCAAATCCTGCTCCCCTGCCATTATTATTATCATATCGACATGCGGATGTTTTTCAGTTATTTGCAACAGGATAACTTAAAAAGAGTGGTCTTTTTTGATTAAAAAGTGAGGTAATCAAATGGCTCAGGAAGCGAACGAAAATGAGTTGTCAGTCAGACCATGCTGGCGCAACTGCGAAACAGTAGCCGACAGCGAGATATTGCACATCGATAAGATGGAAGATTCTATTGCCCCTTTAGATGATGAGACAGCTAAGATAAGGCAGCTTATTTCTGGCTTTGAATTATGCTATCACGAAGCTGATAAAGAAGCAGAATATATTGCCAAAGCCATAGGTGCAGGACGATGCCCTCCTCGCTCTGATGAAAGACCGCCACAGCGAAAAAAAGAGTTGGAGAATTGCCAGCGGATACTTTCGAGCTGGTGTGAAAATCCGGCTGTCACAGGTATTAATCTGGATGTTGGCGGAACTTCCGCAGATGAGTTAATAAGCTTCATCGGCTCACCAACTCCTCTTAAAGTTTGGCAGGTCGAGCGTATCATCGATAAGATTATAGAAGCTTTAGATCATAGCTGTCCCTATCATAATATCGTTCTGGATCTCGGCCATTATGGCGAGCCCGGTGCTAATCCGGTAGGCGATCATTACAAAGACAACTTAGACTTCGTGAAAAAAACCGTCGATACAGTCATCCATGATACCGTCGATGGTAAACAAGCAAAAATTTCGCTTGCAATGGCTATAGATATGCTGGAGCCATGTAACTGGGATTTTGTTGGCGCAATTGTTACTCTTCTCAAGGCGATAGGAGGAGACCTTAATCCAGCCAGACCTTATGCATGCCATCAACGAAATATAGAGCTAAGCCCGCTTCGTGACAGATTGAAAACTATTTCAAATACGCTTGGAGTTTTCTGGAAGCCTGAAGAAAAAACTTCAGAGATAGACAATGACGTCCTCGCTTCTTTAGGAGCGCTTACACCGGTAAAGCGTTGGCTCGCTGCCTCTTTGGATAAGACGATAAGATTGCATTTGGAGGCCTCGTCCGATTTTTGGTTGACGTTCAGTTGAAAAATCTCCATTAAGCATTACTTGACAGAACGCTAATGCTATAGTTAGATACGAACACAGAGTCATTTTGTTAGGTGCTCTGAATATTAATTCTTAACAATGGAGTAAATTATGACCAAAGCTACAGCACGTCATATCTTGGTTGAAACGCAGGAAGAATGTGAAAACATCAAACAACAAATTGAAAACGGAACTGATTTTGTCGAAGCCGCTAAGGAACACTCGAAATGTCCTTCCAACAAAGAGGGTGGACATTTGGGCGAATTTTCACCGGGTCAAATGGTCAAGGAATTTGATGACGTTGTTTTTAGCGAAGAAGTCGGAAAAGTTCACGGCCCCGTCCAAACTCAGTTTGGCTTCCATCTTATCGAAATTACCAGCCGAAGCGAAAAAAGGCTTGAAAAATGATATAGAGCAGAAGTTTTAATCAAAAAAGCAAAAATATAAACAAATAGTAAAGCCAGGCTCCCATAAGCAATAGTCGGATTTGGAAAGAGCTATAATGCAGACTCTCTTGTATGCGATGGATCTTTTTGGCGTTGCGGTTTTTGCGATAACAGGTTCACTTGCTGCCGGAAAAAAACGCATGGACCTCTTCGGAGTTGTTGTCCTGGCAACTGTAACAGCCCTTGGAGGAGGCACTCTGCGGGATTTGGTTTTGGGTGCCAGCCCCGTCTTCTGGGTTTCAGCCCCAATCTACCTGCTTGTGGCGGTAGCAACAGCGATAGTAACTTTTTTTCTGGTCCGCTTTTGCGGCCTCCCGCTCAAGTTGCTTTCTGTCGCTGATGCTTTCGGTCTGGCTGTCTTCACAGTTTTGGGAACGCAGAAAGCCCTGGACATGGGTATTTCACCGGGCATTGCCGTAGTTATGGGTATTATGACTGGTGTTGTCGGTGGTATAATCCGTGACATTTTATC
>CBDURK010000189.1:0-6231 GCA_965369645.1 uncultured bacterium
GTAAAGATACCCCAGGCATTATAGATATTGAACGATTCTATCTGATTGCCAAATTCGTCAATTACCGGTTTCTTGCCGCTCGGGCACATCCAAATCGGGTTCTTCTTCCAGCTCTTATGCTTTTCATCTAAGTACCTCACCCACCAATAGCCAGGAGAACCCGGGGCGGAATCCCAGAATTTGCCGTCACTACTCTCTGTGTGCATTGCCGCAATCAGGTTCCATTGCTTTAGATTTCCCATGCAGCTTATCATTTTGCCTTGTTCCTTCACACGACGCAGTGCCGGCATTAATATCGCCATCAAAACCGCGATGATAGCAATAACAACCAAAAGCTCTATCAATGTAAATCCTCTTCTTCGTCTGCCCATAATAACACTCCTCAAGTTTTCAACCAATGTTCCCTCTACCTTAATATACGATGCGCAAGAGCGGCCTATTGTTCCGCTGTTTGAGCATTTTTTTATGCTAAATAAGCCCAATTCCACCAAACGGTTTATTATAACTTAAATTTCAATTTCCTGCAAGATTTAATTTGATTGAAAATTCAACCAAAAATCGGGTAGTTTGTCAAGAGAATAACCTGTCTTTTAGATATGTCTATGACCGGGACATTGTATAACAATCTGCATAAGCAATTCTGCGAAAAGCCCGTTTATTTGCCAATATCAACGGTTTTCCACAAAATAATATAAAATAATTCACTCTCTAATCAACCTGTGCAAGACCGCCGCAGCACAGGTTCGCGATGGCGATGTAATCTTCGCTGCTAAGCTGTTCAGGACGACTTATTGGGATAATGCCGCATCGCTCGAAGATTTCGGACCAATTTATGATTTTTGCAAGTCTGCCGCGAGCTAATCTGCTGCACGCCGTGAGAGTCTTGCGACGATGACCCATAAAAAGATTTACGGTCTCACCGAACAGGCCAATGTCCTCTATACGCCTGAATTTCTCTTCATTACGGGCAAAGCTGATCATCGCCGAATCAACCTTCGGCTGAGGCCAAAAGACCGTAGGCCTTAAAACACGTATAGTTTTTACCTCACCGGCGGCACTCAGGAAGATACTAAGCGTGCCGTAATCACCTGAACCCGGAACAGCCGTCATTCGGTCGGCAACTTCCTTTTGAACGGTAACATACATTGCATCAGCAGCCACCGGGCCTGTAATCAGATTCAGCATTGTCGGCGAGGCGACATTGTACGGCAGATTCGCCACTAACAGAACTCGGCCGTTATACTTTTCACGAGCCGACTCCAGCGCGCTGATAACAGCAGGGCTGAGGGTGTTTTTGTTTTTAAGAACATCGGCATTGATAAACTCGATATTATCTGCATTCGCCAGGCTATTTTTTGCCAGAGCGGCCAGCGTCCGGTCAAGCTCAACACAAATGACAACGCCCGCTTTTTCAACCAGCTCTCCGGTGAGAGAGCCTGTACCGCAACCGACCTCAAGCACAATATCGTTTTCGTTGATATTCGCCGTTTCGACCAGCAGCCGCATCAAGTTCAGGTCGATAAGAAAATGCTGACCAAGCCGCTTATTGGGACGCACGCCCGCCGAGGCAAGCAGCTCCTGAATTTGCCGTTTTGTCTGCATTGGCTTTAGGTGTTCGTGGTGTTGGCATGAATAAGCTCATGGGCCTTTTTTGTTTTTGCCATTTTTATTGCGGTGATTATGGCTGATTTGATCCCGGACGGGTCGGCAATGTTCCGGCCAGTAATGTCGAAAGCCGTTCCATGAGCGGGCGAAGTTCTTATAATCGGGATCCCAATCGTTATATTGACCGCTTTCCCAAAATTGAGAAGCTTAACAGGTATCATACCCTGGTCATGGTACATCGCGACGACGCCGTCGAATTCACCGTTAACGGCCCGCAGAAACAGGGTGTCGGCCGGGAACGGGCCAACGCAGTTTATATCCTGGTTCTGTGCCAATAAAATAGCCGGCGTTATTATACGCTTCTCTTCATCGCCGAATTGACCTTCCTCACCTGCGTGCGGATTCAGCGCTGCAACTCCAATCTTCGGATTAACAAGACCGAAATATTCTTTCAAGGCGTCATTCAGCAAATCTATCGGCTCAAAGACACAGCCAATCGTAAACTTGTGTCTCACCTCGAACAGGGCCTCGTGGATTGTTGCCAGCGCCAGTTTTAACGGCCCGGCGACAAACATCATCACCTTACGTTTGGACTTGCAGCGAGCGGCCAACATTTCAGTGTGACCCGGCCACTCGACATCCGCCAGCTTCCAGCTTGTCTTGCTGATTGGCGCAGTGACCACCGCATCTATCAGACCTTCTCGGGCCGCATCAATAGCATCGAGACAGAACCGCACAGATGCCTCGCCTGATGCTTTGCTCGGGCCTTTCACCCACGAAGGAACGGAATACTCGTCGTAATCGGCTACGACAACTTTATACGGATATTCCCGGCTGATTTTTTCGTGCTGATGCCGGCCCCAGAAAGGCTCAATCTCCGCAGCATCCGCCGCGTAACAAAGCTGCTCGTTCATACCGAAGACAATAAATTTCGCTGCCCGCCG
The DNA here is from genome assembly GCA_965369645.1 of uncultured bacterium. Classification (GTDB taxonomy): domain Bacteria; phylum Planctomycetota; class Phycisphaerae; order Sedimentisphaerales; family Anaerobacaceae; genus NIOZ-UU13. The sequence goes on from CBDURK010000189.1 coordinate 2,550, forward strand.
GATATTCGGATCAGCTAAAGCCTTAACGATAATCTCCGGACCGATACCCGCCGGATCACCCATCGTGATACCGATGACCGGCTGCTCTGATATCGAATTATTACCGTTAGTTTTCATAATATTTTTCTTCCGGGCAGTATCGGGCTTGCGTTGTTCGTCATGTGCTGTTTAAAATCCTAAACCTCTTAGTTTTTCGGCTGTTAGCGGCTGGCTCTGTGGTAAAATCTTCTCAAGTTGACTTTTTATCGTCTTTACAATTATGTCAGTTTCTATATTTACCTTATCACCAATTTTTATTTTGCTTAGAATAGTTTTGTTCAGCGTCTCCGGTATCAAAGCAACGCTGAGGCTGTTCTTGTCTATACCTGCTATCGTCAAAGAAATTCCATCGACGGCGACCGAGCCTTTGACCACCATCGCATCGAGCAATTCGGACTCTGCTGCAAATTTCATCTCGGCAAATTTCCCCTGCTTGTCGATTGCTTTAACTGTTGCCGTTCCGTCGATATGGCCCTGAACAAAGTGCCCGCCGAATCGGTCCGTGGCCTTTACGGCGCGTTCGATGTTGACTTCTGACGAAGGGCTTAATCTATCCAGAGTCGATTTCGATAATGTCTCTGCGCTCACGTCAAAAACCGCACCGCCACCCTCGAATTTGGTTATAGTCAGACATACTCCGTTTACGGCTATGCTGTCTCCGATTTTGCACTCGCTTGCAAGGTTGCCTAAATCTACATTAAGAAGCATCGCCCCGCCGCCCCGGCGAACCGACTTTACCTTGCAAACCGTTTCTATAAGTCCTGTAAACATATACGATTTATTATTTACTAATGACTATTGAAAAAATAATATTTAATGCTAAAATCAATTATAAATAATCATTAATCATTAATCAATAATCATTGTCGCAAAGGGGCGGGATAATTATGAATACGTTTTGGCTTAAAATAATGGGTCTGGCCATATTGGCCGTAGCCGTTATTATCGCGATAAGTGTTTTCACGTCCGGGACCGATTCGGAATCCCCGGAACCGGAACCTAAAGAGCCTCAAAAGACCGTTTATGACCAGTGGGATGAGGACGACAAAAGATTGCAGGCCGAGCCGCAATATATAGCGCCGCCCGATACAAACGCACCGGCACAGCAAGACACCCAGACAGCTCTGCAAACCGCGCCTGTGCCGCCGCCGAAGCCCGTTTTTAAGCCGCTCAGCGAGATAGAGGAGATTCAGGCGAAACAACTGTGGGAGTGGGTTAAGAACCAACGGAAAATGGGAAGGCTGCCGGTTATGGGCTATGGGCAGATGGTCAAAACTTGCCGCGACATTATCCAGAGGTGGCCGGAGAGCGAATACGCCTTCTACGCCAAAAGAGCACTTGCCGATTTGTCTGAGCGGTACCGTAAAATGTACAACATAACCAAAGAAGAAATTGACCTTGGGAATTTCAAATAACGATAAACAAGCAAGATTCTTGGAGGAATATTTAGATGAGCAGCACCGCATCGATTGCTAATATACCTGTAATTTCGATAACCGCTGACTGTCTGCCCGAGGCCTGGGAGAAGGCGGTCATAGCTGTCTGGGACAATGGCTTCGAGGTCAAAACCCAGTACGATAAATCCGAAGATCCCCCGAGCAGGGACGCCACTGGTATGATTACCGTTAACGAGCCGTTCAGCGAGCCGAGGATTCACAAGAACTTCCCCGGCGGGCCTGAGGAGCTTGAGTCGTATCGGCAGGAAGTAGTCAACGGAATCCACGACCATTGGATTGACCCTGCCGCGGGCAAGTGGACCTACACTTATCACGAAAGGTTGTTTGCCTATTGTCCGGTCGAAGACATACGCGATGCCGATTCGCCCAAGCCGTTCAGGAAAGTGGATCAGATACAGTATATCATCGATCATCTCTCGCAGACCGGGCACGGCCGCAGGGCACAGGCGATAACCTGGATGCCAACGGCTGACCCGGTAACGAACGACCCGCCCTGCCTTCAGAGAATATGGTGCCGGCTTCTCGAAAACGAAGCAGGCGGCCTTTCGCTCAATATGAACACACACTGGCGCAGCAGAGACCTCTACAAGGCGTGGTTTATGAATGTCTATGCCATGACCGAACTTCAAAAAATAATCGCCGGGGCAATAGCCGAAAAAACAGGCGTTCCCGTGAAAGTAGGCAGATACGTTGATATCAGCGATTCGCTGCATATATACGGCAGTTATTTTGATGAGGTGGCGCCGGAAGTTGAAAAGATGCGGCAAAGCTCATTCCGCGAGCGGGCCTGGGAAACCACACATCCTGCCTTTGAAATGATGACTTTGGATGCAAGGGAAAAATTAGCACAGGACCCCGACTGGTACGCCAAAGCAAAAGGGTAAAATTGAAAGATATTGCCCCGGCGAATCGTAAAAGGTCTTGATATAACCGGAGGAAGGATACACAATATAGGATTTGTGATAAGAAAGGTGAAAAATGACTCTGACTGTTAATGGTGAAAAAATTGAAGACTCGGCAATAAAGCAGGAGGCTGAACGTTTAAGGCCGGATTACGAACGAGTATTTTCCGACCAGGACCCCAAAGAGAGAGAAGCCCAACTGTTTGACTGGTCAAAGGAGAATGTGATTGAAAGAGTACTGATCAATCAGGAGGCAAAAAAGAGCGAAGAAAAAATTCCGGCCGACCAGATCGACTCCGCCCTGGCAAAGATAAAAGAGCAATACACCGACCCGAAAGAGCTTTACAAAGCACTTGGCGTCGAGGATGACGCAGGTATCAAAGACCAGATCGAGATGCAGATGAGGGTCGAGCAGAGGCTAAGCGAAGTATGTAAAGATTTATCCGACCCGCCCAAGGCCGATATCCAGGAATACTACGAGAAAAATGCCGAGCAGTTTAAGACCGGAGAGTCTGCCAGGGTGGCCCATATTGTAAAATATGTTAACTGGCAGACGGATGAAGAAACCGCTTATAACGCGATAAAAGAAGCACATGACGAATTGAAAAACGGCGCCGCCTTTGAGGTGGTGGTTGATAAACATACCGATTGCGCCGACAGCGGCGGCGACCTGGGCTATGTTGTGAAGGGCCAGATGGTCGAGGAGTTTGAGGACGTAATTTTTCATCTGGGCACCGGAGATGTCAGTGACGTCTTTCGCACTCGTTTCGGTTTTCATATAGCCAAGGTGTACGACAGAAAATCCGCCGCCGTAGCCGAGCTTAAAGAAGTTAAGGACCAGATAGTCGGCACACTCCAGGAACAAATGCGGAGCAAAGCCATCGACGACTTTATAGACACCCTGAAAGAAAAAGCCAAAATCGAAGATGCCTGAGCAGGCTTCTTATAGGGCACAACAGGCAATTAAAACGCATATTATAGGTCCATAAGAAAAAGGCGATTTTATTCTAAGTTTTTTTCTGACAACTCCCCTTCTTTTTAGCCCTCTCTTTTATCTGCATCCGGTTTTATCGGGCTGTTGAAATAAAACCAAAAATGCCCCGGCCTTGATTTGCTTTTTAAGGTTTTTATAGTAAACTTTAAATGTAAAGGGAAGGAAAGAGCAATACTAATGCTAATGAAGTTATTCACATTAAGTGAAGACTTTATCCCAGACCTAAGGGGGGTGCATATAAGTTTCTTTCCGAGTTGGCCTCTGCGTAATCTTACGCAGAGGCTCTTTTT
>CBDURK010000190.1:0-6228 GCA_965369645.1 uncultured bacterium
CACCAGCGCAAGCAAGCACATGGCGGAGGCTTGTTAGAAGGGTTCTTATGGCATTCATGTTGCCAGGATAATACAATTAGTTGCACGAAGCAAGTTTATGTAAGTTCTTTAATGACAAGGTGGACGAGGTTATTCGGGTGGACACGTGATTGAGAACTGATAATTTCAGATAGATGTTTTTGACCGTATTAGTTTCTGAGCAATTGCGAGACGATAGCACCAGGGTAACTAAGTAGGATACAAAATCAGCAATTATCCCACTGCTACTTTGATTTTGCAACGGCAGGTTCACTTTCCTTTGACTCTTTTACATCAAAGCCTTCAAATTTCAGATGTTCTTCATCCTGCACATCAATCTTGATAAGGTTTTTACCTTTGAATTTGCCACCTAATACAGATTCCGAAATCGGGTCCTCAATATAATGTTCAATAGCTCTTCGCAGCGGTCTTGCGCCGAATTCAGGATTGTAACCTTTGTCGATGAGAAATTCCTTGGCCTGATCGGTCAGCTCCAGTTTTAAGCCGTGGTCAACAAGTCGCTTAAACACCTTTGCAAGTTCATATTCAACGATAATTTGCAGATTTTCTCTTGATAACGCTTTAAAGACGATAGTGTCATCAAGCCGGTTTAAGAACTCCGGCCTGAAGTGATGCTCTACCTCTTTCTGAAGGACATCTTTCATCTTCTCATAATTCTCTTCCGGACTCTTTTTTCCGAAACCGAATCCGGATTGGTTTCTAATCAGGTCGGCCCCGATGTTGCTTGTCATAATAAGAATGACGTTCTTAAAATCGATGCTTCGTCCGAAGCTGTCCGTCAGCCTGCCCTCGTCCATAATCTGCAGAAGCATATTGTAAACGTCCGGATGCGCCTTTTCTATCTCATCCAGAAGCAGAACACAATAAGGCCTGCGTCTAATCCTCTCTGTCAATTGTCCACCTTCTTCGTAACCGACATACCCGGGAGGGGCGCCTACCAGCCGGCTCACGTTGTGCTTTTCCATAAATTCACTCATATCCAGTCGGATGAGAGAATTCCTGTCGCTGAATAAAATCTCTGCAAGCGCCTGTGCCAGAAGTGTTTTACCTACACCGCTGGGCCCGAGAAGTATAAAGCAGCCCATCGGACGATTCGGGTCCTTCAGGCCGCTCCTGCTGCGCCTTACTGCTTTGGCTAAAGCGGTGATTGCCTCATCCTGCGAAACAACCGTCTTATGCAGCTCAGCTTCAAGCTCCAGAAGTCTCTGGGTTTCCTTTTTCTCCAGCTTCGTTAATGGCACACCCGTCATGTTGCTGACAACCTCTGCGATTGTCTCTGTATCAACTATGCCGGTTACTTCTTTGTTTTCATCGTACCATTTTTTATGCAGTTGCGTCTTATCATCCAGAAGCTGCTGTGCCTCATCCCTCAAAGACGCTGCTCGCTCATAGTCAGCTTCTCGAACCGCGGTATCTTTTTCTTTTTGTAGTTTTTCTATTTTTTCTTCTATCTGTGTCAAATCAAGCGGCGGAGTCATATTCTTGAGTCGAATCCTCGCACCGGATTCATCGATAACATCAATCGCCTTGTCCGGCAGGCATCTGCCGGTGATATATCTGGTCGATAGCTCTACCGCCTGAAAAAGGGCCTCATCGGTAAAGTGGACCCTGTGATGGTCCTCATAACGGTCCTGAAGTCCTCTGAGAATATCTAAGGTCTCTTCTTTTGAAGGAGGCTCGACAATTATCGTCTGAAACCGTCTCTCAAGGGCGCCGTCTTTTTCGATATGCTTTCTATACTCGTCCAGAGTAGTAGCACCGATACATTGAACTTCTCCCCTGGCAAGGGCAGGCTTTAACACATTCGATGCATCGATAGCGCCTTCGGCTCCGCCGGCCCCTACAAGTGTATGAAGCTCATCAACAAACAAAATAACGTTCTTGGCCCTTTTCACCTCGTTAATGACTGCCTTTATTCGCTCTTCGAATTGTCCGCGATATTTCGTTCCGGCTACCATCATCGCCAAATCAAGCACGACCATCCGCTTGCCTTTCAGGATTTCAGGTACCTGCTTATTGATTATTTGCTGGCTAAGTCCCTCGACAATTGCTGTTTTGCCAACGCCTGCTTCACCTAAGAGAACCGGGTTGTTTTTCGTGCGTCGGCAAAGTATCTGTATCAAGCGCTCAATCTCTTTTTGTCTGCCTATTACAGGGTCAAGCTCATCATCAATCGCCAATTGCGTAAGGTCTCTGCCAAAGCTGTCCAGCGCCGGGGTTTTACTTTTTGGCTTTCGGCCTGCCGTCGGGCTCATCTTCATCCCAAGGGCCGCCGGACCGTCATCGACTCCGGCTCCTAATAAATTCAAAACCTCCTGACGTACATCCTCAAGCTTCAAGCCAAGATTCATGAGGACCTGGGCCGCTATACCTTCGCTTTCTCTGAGCAAACCCAACAGGATATGTTCGGTCCCTACATAATTGTGGTTAAGCGAACGGGCCTCTTCGATTGCGTACTCAATGACCTTTTTGGCTCGTGGCGTCTGTGGAAGCTTGCCCATAGTAACCATATCAGGGCCGCTCTTGACCAGCTTCTCAACCTCAAGACGAAGCTTTTTTATATCCACGTCAAGATTCTTCAGTACCGTTGCGCCTACTCCGCTGCCTTCTTTAACCAGCCCGAGAAGGATATGTTCGGTACCAATATATTCATGATTAAAACGCTGTGCCTCCTGATTGGCCAGCGCCATAACTTTGCGTGCACGATCTGTAAAACGCTCAAACATTTTCTACCTCGAAATTTACGTTCAAAAAAAGCTAAGCCACCCCTTCATCATTTGTGCCTGAAAGAGCTGTGAATTACGAGCATCAGACAACAAATTTCATTATATCACACTATGCTCATCTGTCAAATACGCAAAAAAAACAACCTGATTATCCCTTAATTGGGCGGTGAGTGTTCATTACATATATTTATATGCCCCAAATCGGGCTGATGTTCGTTTTCTTTACTAACATTTTTCTTCCCTTTCTGTTTCATTTTTATCGACAAAAACAAACACCAACTTTTCAGTTACCTGTCTGGTTATTGACTTTTTCTTTTGTCTGCAAGTATGGATTCTTAGTTTTTACCGAATAAAGCGTCCTTTGCTTTTAGGTGTGATATTTTGCAGAAAGATTATGCTCTGGCAGAAAACAGCTATGACAATCGTATTCCGATAACATCCAATAATGAAGGTTTTTCTTTGAATCCGTGATTTTTGTCGTTGTGAAAGTGTCTGTCCCCTGAGTAATTGTCAGAAGGCAAATATCGAACTGAGGCAGAGTTTGTTGCAGATATTGAAAAATAGATTAAATTTCGAATATGTCGCTGCAAAAAGGCCATCTATCATGTGAAAAAATGTATTTTTGCTCTTCTCTTGGCATGTTGAGCTTAAAGTCAGCAGATACCGCTTTCGCTTGGGATTACGCTGGCTTGCCCAGCCGGCTCATAAGCGCTAAGTAACTCTCGTATTATATCGGTTACAGTAAGTATTCCACGGAGATTTTCCTGCTTATCGATCACCGGAAGGCAGCTTATTCTCTTCTTGTATAGGATATCCACGGCCTCACATATCTTGCGACTGGGGGAAATATGCGACACATTTCGCACCATAATATCTTCCAGAGGCATTAGGGAATTTGTGGTCCATGAATCGGCTGCAAACAGATGCTCTCGAAATCTCTTTGGTGCTGAAGGGGGACGCTTGCCGGCATAGGGAAGGTTCCGCAGAATGTCTCTGTCAGAGACCAATCCAATAAATTTCCCCTGCTCATCAATGATAGGAATGTGTCTGCATTCTTCTGCCTGCATCACTTCGATTGCTCTGGCTATGAAGTCCTCAGGCTCCAGACTGATTACCTGTTCTGTCATAACCTCTTGAACGGTTCGAGAAAACCAGGTGTACAAAATCTTGGCATTCGATGAACTTTTAGAAGTCGTTTCAAAAGGAGGTAAATCTTTATTCAATTTCGGACATGACTTGTGTGCCACATCTGCAAGCCTGAAAAAGAGTTTAATTAGGTCGGTTGTCGTGATGACACCCACTAAATCACCCCCTTCGAGAACGGGTACCATATCAATATGGTTACAGGTCATAATCTTAATGACCTCCTGTACCGGTGTTTGGGGCGAGACAGATTTAGGCTTTCTTGTTACTATTTGCAATAGTAACTGTCCTAAGGCTCTTTGGTCTTTTTTTGGTTTGCCGTTTTCTCCTGAGTCCGGAGCATTCAATCTCAACACATCTCTTTCTGACACGATACCGATAAAATATGGTTTTGTCTCTCCTTCGTATGGAAGGTCAACTACAGGAACATGACGGACTTTATGGCCTTTCATAAACTGTAGGCATTGATTGACAGTATGGTCGAGGGTGAGTGTCTTAATGTTAGTATTCATAATGTCACGGGCGACACGCATTGGCTCAGGGCGGACGCCTTTCTCGGTGCAAATCTGTTCAATCAAGTCAATGAGTTTGAATTGCTCGTTTTCCATACCGTTTCATATTCTCCGGTTAGCTTTTAGCATGGTCATTTGAGACCTATTGCTACCCCTGGGGCTTATCGGGCTTTTATCGGCAAGGATGAAAACCGACTTTAATGCATTTTTACCGAATTATGCTGTGTGAATGCTGAGAGAAAATTGCAGCCGTTCACAGTGGAAATTGAGTTATGAGACCGCTTCTAAGGTTCGTATCCTAAATTTCCCCATGCTGCTTTCTGTAATTTCATTAAATCAACATTACCTGGTTGGTTTTTATCTACTCCTCCTGCGGATTCGGATACGGCCCAGGCTTCCTTGCCATAGTCAATTGAGCGTTGGTCCCTCCAGCCCCACCAGTCGCAATGTCCATCTGCAAACGCCAAAGTTGTTCCCCCGTGATGGCGCATTGGGATCGGATTCCACCATGAGGCTCTTGTGTGCCAGACAGCCCAGCAGGCGTCCCAATCCTGGCCGTAATCATCGAGAAAAATCAGTCTTTCACCGGGTCTCCTGATTTCGGAAAGTTTCGTATATACGTCGCCGCTTCCAGAAAATTTCGCGCCGTTCATTGAATGAACGCTGCTGTACGTCCGCATTTCATTTCGCTCGGCGACCGGGCATCGGTATAGCTTTGCCATCTTGGTATATTCGAATAACAGGCCGTTTTTTATGGCATTCAGTTGCACTTCAATCGGCTCTTCATTTGGCATGTTTCCGATGTATTTGACCCATGCTTCATCTCCGCCGTTACCCTTAACAAGACTGCCTTCATTATCGTCGGCATACATTATCCAGGCCAAACCTAAGCCTTTGAGATTATGCAGACAGGCGGCCCGTTTACCTTGTTCACGTGCTCCGTTTAAGGCAGGGATCAATATCGCCATCAGCAGCGCAATGATGGCAATCACAACAAGAAGCTCTATTAGGGTAAATCCTCGTTTTCTGTTCATTAAGAAGGTCACCTCTACTTGTGTATGAGCGAAACCTCTGGCCATAATATCATTTAAGGGTCCGAAAATCAAAAGAAATGTCCCATTTTGTCTTTACAATTCTAACGGTACATTCTCTGCTAAAAATACGGAGGGGGGAAAGTGTTCGTCAATGTTAGTTAGCCGTCTCACGAGCATCTGAGGTGCTTTATAGCCAAAGCTGACGGGCGGTTCGTGAGAATTCGCATGTAAACTTAGCTGCCAAATCCATAACCGCAATCCATATTAATAATGTATTTCTGCAGCGGATTTGCTCAGGCTTGCCAATCCTCTTTTTTGGCTTGATATTGAGATTGTCCGGCTTCGGTTAAAAACTGTGCGTTTTATTGTTTTCTGAAAAAATACGAGCAAAGACGAAACAATTTGCCCGATATTTCTCAAGGCAGAATTTGCCCCGTCTGTCACGATTGCTGATATGAGTTTTTTTGCCTTCTGTATTTTACGCTTTTCGCTTTATTGATTGTTGTCCTCAAGCAGTTTTCTGAGGTATGTGTTTTCTCGGCGAGTCGCTTCAAGGTCGAAGACTTGGTATTTGATACATACACGCAGGTAATCAAGCGATTCCTGCAAACTATTTATGCTCTTTTCAAGCTTCTTACGATTTGCATGTGCCTGTTTGGCAAGCTTCGCAAGCTTTGTATGTTGGGGGTTAGCTGTCTCTCCGAATTCCTTGACTAATTCATTAAGTTTGTCTTCCAGGTTTGATTCGTCCATCACACTGTTCTCCTCAAAAAA
>CBDURK010000191.1:0-6228 GCA_965369645.1 uncultured bacterium
TACTACGGCGGACCTAAAAACAAATGATCGCGAAGTATCTCTTGCTTTGTTAAGGTTCCGCTGCGCAAGAACAGAGCGAAAGAATAATTGAAAGAATCGGTCGGATTTGTGCGGCTGGAATTAAAATATAATACAGGTATATGAGAAAAAGCCGGGTAAATTAGACCCGGCTTTTTTATTGGTTCTTATTTGCGTTTTTCGAAAAAAAGGCAGGAAGGCGAAACGCGAAACAGTGCTTTTAATTTCGCAGTTGAACAATTATCTGTTTACTGGTACAATCCGGACTCGTTTTGCAGAATTCCTTGAATATTGAAAAGAACCGACCAATGACAGAGAAATTTGATAAGCACGTTTTAAAGAATGGAATGGTACATTCTGCAAAACAGAGTCATGGAAGGGGATTTTAAATGAAATGTAGTTTGACAATCGCGTTTTTGTTGGTTGTCCTGGCGTGCTGCCATGGTTGTGAGTCGGTTCCTTTTGTTTCCGGTCAGGCAGGAGAAAAAGCGGTTAATGCAAGGTTGTCTGACCTGGGTATTATTCTCCCGGATGTGGCTACACCGGTAGCTGCATACGTGAACGTGGTTGAATCCGGAAATCTAATCTTTGTTTCCGGGCAACTTCCTATGCGTGACGGCAAAGTTGTATTCACCGGTAAAGTGGGACGTGACATCAAGCCGGCCCAGGCGCAAGAGGCGGCGAGGCTGTGCGCCATCAATGCGCTGGCTGCCCTCAAGGCACAACTCGGTTCCTTCGAACAAATCCGTCGAATCGTTCGTCTGGAGGTCTTTGTCAACAGCGCAGCAGGTTTTACCGGGCAGTCGCAGGTTGCCAACGGTGCATCACTGCTGCTGCAGCAGGTGTTTGGCGATGCCGGCAAACACACGCGGATGGCAGTGGGAGTGGCTGAATTGCCACTCAACGCAGCGGTGGAAGTAGCAATGGTCGTTGAAAAGAAATAACCGATGTAAGCGTAGTTTCAAATTCTGTTCCCAATGTATTTTGCATTGCATGGAGTTTGAAGAAGTCAGGGAAAATGTAAATGACAGAAAAATTTGATAAGCACATCTTAAAAAATGGAATGGTACTTCTTGGTGAGCCGATGGAAGCGGTTGGTTCGGTGGCGTTTGATTTTATGCTGCCGGCCGGGGCGGCCTTACTGCCGGATGGCTGCTGCGGGGCCGGAGGTGTTATTGCCGAATGGATTTTCAGAGGTGCCGGCGATAGGAACAGCCGCCGGCTTAGTGATGAACTCGACGGCCTTGGCCTGGCTCGCGGGCGTTCGGTTGGAAGCTCGCATATAACCGTCGGGGCGGCACTCGAAGCAGGCAACCTTGCTCAGACCCTGGATTTGTATGCGGACATTATACTTAAACCCAGCCTCGAGGATGACCAGTTCGAATTAGCGAGGCAGTTGGCAGTTGATGGGGTATTGTCTTTGGACGATGAACCCCGGCAAAAGGTTATGCTCAAGCTGCGGGAGCAGTTTTATCCAGGCCCTTTGGGGCGCAGCCCTGTCGGTGAGATTGCGGAATTAAAGGCTTTGACGACTGAAAAGGCAAAGCAAATTATCAAGGACAATTTCAATCTTTCACAGACGATATTCTCAGTTGCGGGTAAATACGATTTTGATGCGGTTTGTCGGCAAATAGAAAGACTGTTTGATACCGAGCGGCGGGAAAACGCCGGGCAGATATCGATAGGTTCGAAAGCAGGCAAATACACACATTTAGATAACGACGGTGCCCAGGTGCATATCGGCCTGATGACCGAGACGGTTAAAGCGACGGATGAGGACTACTATAATGCCAGAATAGCGGTGTCGGTTCTATCGGGCGGTATGAGCGCCAGATTATTTACAAAGGTAAGAGAAGAGCGGGGCCTGTGCTATGCGATAGGAGCACGGTATCACAGCCTTAAAGAAGCCGCCGGTATAATGTGCTATGCCGGCACAACGCCGGACAAGGCTCAGGAGACACTCGATGTGATTATCCAGCAGTTTAATGAATTAGGCGATGGAATCAGCGAAGAGGAAATCCAGAGGGCCAAAGTCGGACTTCAAAGCTCGCTGATTTTAAGCAGCGAATCGTCCAGCAGTCGGGCCGGCTCAATTGCTGGCGATTACTATATGTTAAGCAGGGTGCGAAGCCTGGATGAAATTAAGGAAAAAATCGAGGAAACCAGTGTTGATTCGGTTTTAGGTTTTTTGAGAAACAATAAATTCAAAGATTTTACGGTTGTGACAATAGGCCCGAAACAGGTGACTGTTAAGTAGGACAACGGATGGAATTTAAAAAAGAACAATTGGCTAATGGTTTGAATATAATCGGCGAGGTTAACAAATCCGCTAAATCGGCGGCGGTGGGTTTTTTCGTCAAAACCGGCTCCCGTGATGAGAACGAACAGATAAACGGAGTATCGCATTTCCTCGAACACATGCTGTTTAAAGGGACTGATAAGCTAAGTGCCCTTCAGGTTAACGAGGCTTTCGACAGGACGGGGGCGCAATTCAACGCCGGTACCGCTGAGGAATATACTGTCTATTATGCCGCTGTTCTTCCGTAATATCTGCTTGAGGTTAACGATCTGTTGATAGAACTGATGAGGCCGGCACTGAGAGATGATGATTTCAATATCGAAAAAAATGTAATCAAAGAAGAAATCGCAATGTATAAGGACATGCCGAGCTTTGACGTTATGGACCAATGCAGAAGCCTGCACTTCGACTCTCATCCATGCGGCAATAGTGTTCTGGGCAGTGAGGAAAGTATAGATAATCTGAAATCTCAGCAGATGCGGGACTATTTCACCCGGCGGTATGCACCGAACAATATGGTGTTGGCCTGTGCGGGCAATTTTGACTGGGAGCAAATCTGTTCGATTGCTGCAAATTCCTGCAGCAATTGGCGACAGCAGGCTGTCGAAAGAAAGCTGGAGCACTATGACGGCAGTAAAAAGAAAATGAGAACCGAAAAATCAAACCTGTCTCGCGAGCATATATGCCTGATGAGTTCCGGCCTGTCCGCTCAGGACCCGAGGAGGTTTGCCGCGTCTCTTTTAGGAGTAATCGTCGGTGACAATGTCGGGTCGAGGTTTTTCTGGGAGCTTGTTGACATAGCATTGGCGGAAGCGGCATCAATGCAGTTCGGGCCGATGGACGGCACGGGGGCGTTTTACAGTTACATCCGATGCAGCGCCGACAATGTTACCAGGGTGCTCGATACCATCAGCGGTATTTTCCGAAGTTTGTCACAGGACGGCATAACCGAAGATGAATTAAGGAAGGCAAAGAACAAGGTATTAAGCTCGTTAGTTATTAAAAATGAGCTTCCGATGGGACGGCTGGGCGACCTGGGTTCGAACTGGCTGTATTTGGAGAAGTACCGTACCGTAGAAGAAGATGTCAATGCGATTAAGGCCGTTACCGTTGACGATGTTAATGTTCTGATAGAGCAGTTTAAGCCGGGCGATTTTACACAGCTTTCTATCGGCCCTGCGGAAAATAACGGATGACAGGGAGGAAAAGGCATGGACAATCAATCAAGAAGGCAGTTCCTTAAAACTGTCGGTTTTGCGGCAGCCTCGACCGGAACACTGTCGATATTGCCGGGCTGTGGTGGTATGGGGCAGACAAATGCGGCCGAAAGAAAACGTCCTAACGTAGTTTTAGTAATGACCGATGACCAGGGCTATGGCGATTTGGGCTGTTACGGCAACCCTGTTATTCAGACGCCTAATCTGGACGAGCTATATACGCAGAGCATCCGGCTCACCGATTTTCATGTAGGCCCGACCTGTTCACCAACCCGTGCAGCGCTGATGACGGGGCACTACTGCAACCGAACAGGTGTATGGCACACCATTATGGGCCGGTCGCTTTTACGCAAAGACGAGGTGACAATAGCCGATGTCTTCTCGGCGAACAGCTATCGCACAGCTATATTCGGCAAATGGCATTTAGGCGACAACTACCCGTTCCGGCCGCAGGACAGGGGGTTCGGCGAAGTATTGATACATGGCGGAGGAGGAGTTGGGCAGGGGCCCGACTACTGGGGAAATGATTACTTTGATGACACATACTTCCACAACGGCAAGCCGAAAAAATTTAAAGGTTACTGCACTGATATATGGTTTGATGGGGCGATGAAATTCATCGAAGCCAATAAAGCCCGGCCGTTCTTCTGTTACATACCGACCAACGCACCACACGGACCTTACAATGTCGCCGACAAATACAGCAAGCCTTACAGGGATAAAGGTGTCCAGAAAAATCAGGCCAATTTTTACGGTATGATTACCAATATCGATGAGAATATGGGCCGCCTTATGCGCCGCCTCAAAGAGCTTGGCCTCCAGGAGAACACCATACTTATATTTATGAGCGACAACGGGACCTCGGGAAGCTATGCCGGAGGGATGCGAGGCAGGAAAGGCTCCGAGTATGAAGGCGGTCATCGGGTACCGTGTTTTATCCGCTGGCCCAATGGCGATCTGACCGGTGGTATTGACGTTGACCGTCTCACGGCTCATATCGATTTACTACCGACGCTAATCGATTTGTGCGGATTAAAGAAACCCCGTGGATTGAAGTTCGACGGCGACAGTATTGTTCGGCTTTTAAGAGGTGAGGACAAGGACTGGCCCGAGCGTACGCTGATTACCGACTCGCAAAGAATTGAACATCCCGAAAAGTGGCGTAAGAGCGCGGTTATGACGGATAAGTGGCGGCTGATAAACGGCAAGGAGCTGTACGATATAAAAGCCGACCCGGAACAGAAGAGCGATATAGCTGACAGGAACCCGCAGGCAGTCGAAAAACTGCGCAAAGCTTATGAAGACTGGTGGGAAGATGTCTCAGGGCGTTTCGATGAATATTGCGAAACCATCCTCGGCTCGGACAAACAGAATCCTACGCACCTGATGTCACACGACTGGCATACTCAGAAAGTGCCGTGGAACCAGGGTGCCGTCCGCAACGCAATGCAGGCAAACGGCTTCTGGGCGGTGGATGTTGAGCGCGATGGCAGATATCTGTTTGAACTAAGGCGCTGGGCGAAAGAGCTGGATGTGGGTATTAACGAGGCGATTGCCGGCGGTAAGGCAATTTCAGCTACCGAGGCCCGGCTGACAATCGCTGATCAGGATGTGACCGTCCCTGTTTCCATAAATGCCCGCGCGGTAACGTTTGATCTACGGCTAAAGGCCGGCAAAACACGCTTGCAGACTTGGTTTATCGATAGCAGGGGCATTTCTCGCGGCGCTTATTATGTTTATGTGAAACGTTTATAACAGGCTTTACGAATTTTAGAAAAGGCAGTGACGGTGACTAATACTGATAATAATAAACAAGATAATTCCGATGTCCTTCGAGCAGAGAATATACTGCCGCCGTATAAAAAAGAAACACCCCGTGAGCAGTCTTCGAAAGAGACGACTCCGTCAGTTTCCATAAGTCACCCGCAGTACGCCGAGACCGCTGCGACTGAAATACCGGAATTTAACTTGGCTGAGCAGATTATGGCCGAGCAGCGGAAAGTTACTGCGATAAGAAGAAAAGCTCCCGGCAAAAAAACAAAGACACCCGACTTACAGCCCCGGACTCAATCAACCGGTTGTGCTATCAGGCGGCCGGCGCCGACATCGTCGGAAAAAGGGCTGATTATTGCAGAGATTGTTGCAAGAGACATTGAAAAGTTGTACCAGGGTGATAGTTCGAGTCTCCGGAACTGGTGATTACCGATTTACCGGTTATCTGATTGTCATCCTGGAATATGACCTTGTTCAATAATCTTGTAAATACTCCTTAAACTCTATCATTTTCCTTGTGCGGCCTTTATAGGTTATTGGTTTCGGGTCTAACCATTCGACAATCCTGTCTTTTATCGAATAAGCAAAAAAATGATTTCCGGCGGGGCTGTAATGGCCAATAAAGTATCGCTTGAAGTAGTCATTAATGCTCAGGTTGAAGCTCTTGAAATCTTCGACATGCACAAGATTCATGTCAATGTAGTTGATATCACTTTCTTTCAGAAAATCTACAATTTCCCGGTCAAATCTTTTCCCCCCTTGTAGAAGCTGTTTTGTCACCCTATAGGGATCAAATATTACGACCATTAATTTTTTGTCGTTTGCGGAAACAAATTTGTCAGCTTTGTCCAGAATATATTTCGTAGCCTCAAAAGCATATTCATCCAATAGTGTAGCTACTGAAGAGCGTAAGTTCTCACC